>USIZ01000057.1 GCA_900554855.1 uncultured Eubacteriales bacterium
TATTACTATCTGGTTGATCTTGACACCAGCGACAGCTATCGGGAGATTGCGCTGGCCGACTGGGGCAACAGCGACTGGCTGACCACCCATTTCTTCCGGTTCGACGGAGCCGACCTCACCTATCTGGGTTGGGCCAGCGGCCTTCCGGATGACCATACAACTCAGTTCCACGGGGACGGTAGCATTACCGCTATGACCCGGCTGGACGTAATGCAGACCTGGTCCGGCCTGCGCACCTACAGGCTGGAAAACGACCAACTCCAGCAGGTAGACGGCGAGTTCTGCGTCCCGGTGCTCCCGGACGGCTGGAAGGTCACCCTGCGGCGGGAACTGACCGTCTACGAGCGGCCCGACCGCAGCTCCGGTCAACTCACCCTTTCCCCCGCCAGCACTGCGCTGAGCTTCCCCTCCACCGACGGTGAGCATTGGGTGGAGATCCAGTGCGCCAATGGCGATACAGGCTGGGCTTATTTCCCGGAGCTCTTCCAGGTGGAATCCGGCTCTCAGGCACTGGATGCCGACGAAGTATTCGGCAATCTGTTCCTGGTCAGTTAAAACTATGTCTGCGGCCTTCGCATAAAGTGCGAGGGCCGCAGTTTTTTGCCTTTTTTGGTTGATTTGTATCTTAAAATAAATTATGATATAGGCAGTATTTTTCGCAAAACCAGAAGAAAGAGAAACCGAGGTATCACCTATGACACTCTATCACATTCTGATCGATTTTGGCGGCGGACTGGACCTGAAGGGGAAGATCTCTGCCTCATTGGCGATCCGCAAGATGATTGAGCGGCTCTCCAACGAGTATGAAAGCCGCGTTCGCTCCGTGCAGGACACCAAATGTGAGATCGATCTGAGCAGCCCGGCCGATGATCTCACCAACTCCCTGCGCAGTATGCTGGAAGGCATGGCCGGCGGCATGAACTGCCGCATTGAAATCGAATCTGCGGCAGGCGGCGAGGAAGGCTCCCCTGTATTCGCCAAAGCGTCTGCCTCCCCTGCTCAGCCGACACCGCACGGTCCAAAGGAAGCAGCCGCTCCGAGCCGCAGTCAGCGCAGCAGCACGCTGGCTGAGATCCTCGATCTGGTCGGCGCCGAAGAGTTCAAGGCGCTGTGCGAAGAGCTGAACGACATGGCTCCTGCCCTGCGGGCGCTGAAGGATCAGTCTTATCTCCAGCGCAACACTTACCTCTTCACCATCGACGACGGCTACGGTCTGACGCATGCCCTCAAGCTGATGGCAAAAATGCTCAAGGAGCTGAGCCTGATCTCTGACGCAGACCCCTCCGAGATCCGCCTGCCCAACACGGACGATGTGGATGAGCTGGCCAAACTGGAGGACAACATGCGCCGGGAGATGCGCAAGCTGGAGGGCTGTGTCGTCTGCCTCGACCTGAGCCAGTGCATGAGCAATCTGGACAAACCCGGCTACCGCAGTGTGCTGCGGACAATCTACTCCAACTGCAAGAGCGTGCTGGTGTTCCGCATTCCATTTCTGGAGCAGCGGGCCCTCCAGACCGTGCAGGCCATTCTGGACGATGTGTTCTTCCTGCGCACCATCACCTTTATCCCCATGGATTTTGAGGATCTGAGCAAGTGCGCCATCCGGGCAGCCAAGAACTACGGCTTTACGCTGGACGGCTCCGCGGAGCCGATCCTCGCCCAGATGGTCGCCCACGAGAAGAGCGACGGCCGCTTCTACGGCATCAAATCCGTAGAAAAGATCGTCGATCAGCTGGTATATGAAAAGCTGCGTCAGCTCCCCGCCGACGAGGCCGTGGGCGGCACCATCACCGCCGCCGATCTGCGGCGGCTGGACGGCGAGAGCGACCTAATGGATCTGCCCGCCGAGGACAAACTCCGCCAGCTCATCGGCATGGAACCGGTGGCCAAGCAGATCGACGAGATCGTCTCGCTGATCGAATACGCCATCAAAAGTTCGACTTCTTCCTCCCGGCCCTCCATCCACATGCGCTTTGTGGGCAATCCGGGCACCGGCAAGACCACCGTGGCGCGCATTCTGGGTCAGATGCTCAAGGAGCGCGGCATTCTGCGCAAGGGCGTGTTCTTTGAGTATGAGGGTGTGGATCTGATCGCCAAGTATGTGGGTCACACTGCCCCGAAGGTGGCCCAGATCTGCCGGGACGCCTACGGCAGCGTGCTGTTCATCGACGAGGCTTACGCGCTGGCAGACACGGATGAAAACCGTGCCGCCTCCTTCAACTCTGAAGCGCTGAACACCCTGCTCAGCGAAATGGAAAACCACCGGGACGACATGGTCGTCATCATGGCCGGTTATAAGAACGAGATCGACGACCTGATGCGTTCCAACCCCGGACTTGTCCAGCGCATGCCCTATGAGATCAACTTCCCCAACTATACCCGGGAACAGCTTTCCGAGATCTTCTTTGCGCAGGCCCGGAAGGACTTCCTCTTCGGAGAGGAATTCATCGATCGGGTACGCGAGTATTTCCGCACCCTGCCCAACAACGTCTATCTGAGCCCCACCTTTGCCAATGCCCGGTTCGTGCGCAACCTGTTTGAGCGCACCTGGAGCAAGGCGGTTATGCGCGCCAAGCTGGAAAAGGCAGAGCTCACCACGCTGCTCCCTTCCGACTTCGACAAGGCCGCCGAGGAGATGGATGCCGCCAGCAACGGCGCCATGGTGTTTGGCAAGCACGCCTCCGGCGCCACCATGTTCTCCGAGGAGGAGGCCAAGATTCGCTTTGCCGACGTGTGCGGTGAAGACGAGGCCAAGGAACTGCTGACGGAATTGGTCGACTTTTTGAAGCACCCGGCCAAGTTCCAGGCCATCGGCGCCACCATTCCTCACGGTGCCCTGCTCTACGGCCCTCCCGGCACTGGCAAGACCATGCTGGCAAAAGCCGTGGCCGGTGAAGCCGGCGTCCCCTTCCTGTCCATTTCCGGCAGTGAGTTCGTGGACAAATTCGTGGGAGCCGGTGCCGAGAAGGTGCGCTCTCTGTTTCAGAAGGCCCGGGAGCTCTCCCCCTGCATTGTGTTCATCGACGAGATCGATGCCATTGGCACCAGCCGGGCCGGAACCGGCCACGCCGATTCCGTGCTGATCCAGCTGCTGACGGAGCTGGACGGCTTTGACGACAAGAGCGAGGTCATTGTGCTGGCCGCCACCAACCAGCCCCAGCTGCTGGATCCCGCCCTGCGGCGGCCCGGACGATTTGACCGGCAGGTGCCGGTGGAGCTGCCCGATCTGGAGGGACGCGTGTCCATTCTGGAGCACTATCTCGCCAAGGTGGCCCACGAGGACGGCATTAACGTCAACGAAATTGCCCGACTGGCCTCCGGCTGCTCCGGTGCAGAGCTGCGCAACATCGTCAACGAAGCTGCGCTGGCCGCCCTGCGCCAGGGCCGGGACAAGGTGAGTCAGACCGATCTGGCCGAGAGCATTGACGTTATTTCCGTCGGCTACCTGAAGAAGAACGACATCATGAGCGAGCACGAGAAGTGGGTCACCTGCTATCACGAGATCGGCCACGCGCTGGCCGCCGCACTCCAGACCAACTCCGCTCCGGTGCAGAAGATCACAATCCTCCCCCGCACCTCCGGCGTACTCGGCTTTGCTCAGCAGCTGGAGACCAGTGAGCCGGTCATGTACACCCGCACCCAGCTGGAAAACCGGATCGTTACGATCTGCGGCGGCCGGGCCGCTGAGGAAGTCCACTTCCACGAAGTGACCACCGGCGCATCCAATGACATCGAAAAGGCCACTGGCATGGCCCGTTCCATGATTGCCCGCTACGGCATGACGGAGGAGTTCGACATGGTGTGCCTTGAGCGTTCCAGCGGAGGTTATCTCGGCGGCGGCACCCACCAACAGTGCAGCGAGGCCACCGCCCGGGCAGTAGACGAAAAAGTCATTGAACTGGTGCGTGCCCAGCATAAGAAGGCCTATGACCTGCTCAAGGCCAATGAAGACAAGCTGGATGAGCTGGCCAGGTTCCTCTTTGAACAGGAGACGATCACCGGCACCGAGTTTATGGAGATTCTGAATCGGTAATTGGATAAAATTGCAGGCCTTCGGGAACATACTCCCGAAGGCCTGCTTTTTATTTCCACCTTCCCAGCACCAGCACTGCCACGGTAAGTGCATCTGCGCCTCCGAAGCTGCCGGACGGGTTATGCACAAAGACGCGGGCGCGCTGGTTATCGCCCTGCGGTACAACCTTCACATTCCAGCCAAGCGCAGCACCGGCATTGCTTCCGACGCTCTCCAGCGTTCCGAAGGCCGCCACGCCCGCTTGCAGGGCAAACGGATAGCTCACCCATTTTTCCAGCACGGATGCGGCGGAATATTCCGCTGTCACGTTGCACCACATCATGGCAAGGCCGGAGGCATACTTAATGTACTCCCAGCCGCCGGAGGTGCCGGAAACGGCCACAAAATCCCCGACACTTTCACTGCCGATCATCAGGCCGCTCACCGCGTTCACCGGTGCGCCGTAAATATTGAGTTTTCTAATCCCCTCGCCCGTATCATAACGCTCCGCCTCCAGCGTAACGCCGCTGCCGCCGTTGGCAAACCGGATCTGGCTGTCCCATTCATCCGTGCCGCCGCTGGGCTGAAGGCGCAGACCGTACTGCTTTCCCTTCTGCTCGTAGCCGCCGAATAGGTAATGGCGGTTCAGTCCATTCACCCGCTCCGTTTTGAGCTGAAAGCCGCCGATCTCGCCCGCCGCCGCTGTGACCGTGCCATCTGCCGTGAGCTTGAAGTTATCGCTGTCAATGGTCAGGCCGTTGGAGGCGACGACAAGTTCCAGTTTATAGCTGCCGTCCTCCTCCATCCGGTAGCGCAGAAAGCTCGTGCCGTCGCCAACGCAGAGCTGGCCGCTGGAATCCAGATAGACGCCCCGGGTGGTGTTGTCCGCCGACGCCTTTCCCCCGGAATAGATAGCGTCCGCGGTGATGTGGAAGCCGCCGATATCCGCCCCGAAGGCCACCAGATCGCTGACGGAGATCTTCTCCGCCGTAATGGACTTGGCCGTGATAACGCTGCCGTTCAGGCTGTTGTACTCGGTCTGCTCCACGGTGATCGATACGCCGTCCGTGTTCAGCTTGTAGTAAAGACCGTCCTCCCCCTGCACCACCAGTTTGTCCGCCACCACGGTGCCGCCCTCGATCAGGTTGCCCTTGATGGTCACGCCCACCAGCTCGCCGGTGATCGTGGCTCCGTCGATCGTCAGATCCTTGATGATACCGGAGGTGGCATAGAGATGCTCGATGGACGCCTGGTCAATGTTGGAGAAGTCAATATTCGCATACTTCACTTCCGCGTCCTTGACCGACAGCTTGTCCGCATCCAGCTGGTCGATGCGGGCCGTCGCAGCGGTCAGGTCCGAAATATCCGCCTTTTGTGCGGTCAACTGTGCCAATTCCGCATTCTCCGCCTTCAGCTTATCGATCCTTGCAGATGTCGCCGTCACATGCTCCGCTTCCAACTGCCTGACAAAGGCAAGCTGGGCATCCCATCGCTCCATGGCACGTGTAAGCGGCCCCGTTGCCGTAGTGCTGGTACTGTCCTCATGGCAGGCATAAGCGCTCAAAGTCATCTTTAAGCCGCCGTCATACTCCAGCATCTGAGCCATAACAGGAAATCGCACTGTAACGCCGCTCTGGTCCGTGACCTGTATAATGTCCCCCGGCTCAATCGCCAGGTCGCCCAGCGCCTTGATCTTGCCGCCATGATAAGAAAAATTCTGCCGCATTTGATACAGCGAATCAAGCGTTTTCTGGGTCATCCAACGGTTTTCCAGCGCAATGCATCCACCGGCGCCTCCGGCAGTCAACGTCTCCCGCCGCTCTGTTGAGGTCTGGACTGAATTGCCGTCGGCATCAACTGAAGTATTCGTCGACGTTGTGGCGACAATACACTGAATCTTTTTCAGCGTCCACTCCTCACTGTCCAGAGACAGTCCGTCCATATAGATCTGCTCCGGCCCCAACACCTGTTCCGTCTCCGAAAACCACTTCACCTCCAGCCTTCCCGCACTGTCAATGCGGGCATTCACCCCCAGCAGTGCAGCCATATAACCGACCATCTCCCGCAGGGTGAAGCCCGTAGTCACCTCTGAGATCGTCACATCCGCAAGATCGTCGGCCAGGACTAACTCCACTCCCGCCGTCTTGGCGATATCCGCCAACACTGCTTTTGCCGTTGTCTCACCAGATATGGAGGGAAAATAAGCCCGCTCCAACAGGGCAGTCATTGCATCATAGCCTGTCACACTGGTACGTTCGGCACTCTGCTCCACTTTTGTTATGGTAAACCGGCCCAACATCACCTCCGCAACGCCCTCCGGACCCTGTCGCCCCAGAAAAAGCTGAATTTGCTTCCCCTGTAAGGACTTCGCATTCCCATTCAGCACGCATTTCAACTCCGCAGACGGTGCTCCGCCCAGCGTCAGCCGATCCGTAGACCCCACTGCCCCGGCATTCAGCGTCAGCGTCACGATGTCCTCCCCCTGATACTCCGTACCATCCTCCAGCGCGATCCGGGCATTGAATCGCCCGGATCCTTTCAAAAACGCCTCATTCAATGAACGCACTGTGTTTCCTCCTCTTCTTGCTTTATCTGCATTTGTCACATTCTCCGCTGCTGTACCGTGATCATAGTACAGCAGCGCCGCTGTCCGATATGCAAATATCTCATTTTCCCCTGTTTTTCCTGAAAAGCAGAGCGTTTTGAATCATTTTTTCTGCAAAAGAGCAAAAGCCCCGAAGTTTTATCACAAAACTTCGGGGCTTAGCAGATCTATCAACTATAAAAAGAACGCTCGACTCATCTTTGAATGAATCCAGCGCAATCTAAACGGCATGACTGCCGGTATTCTCTTTTCAGGAACCCTTTACCGCTCGCTGGCGTACCAGTCATCCGTGTAGATCAGATCGTCCAGATCCTTACGCTTCTTATCCATATATCATTCCTCCTTTCCTCTTGCTTGAGCATAGTATAGCACAAACCGGCGCAGAAACAAGACAATAAATCATGAAGTTTATGTTAACTGTTTGTAAACAAAATCACGCCGCAGTCATTCCTGACTGCGGCGTGGTCCGCACATTCAATGATTGGCCCGGAGATAGATCTGCTCTATATCCGCCTGTCCCAGCACCCGCAGGGTGCCGATGGTCCGCGTTCCCTCATAGGCGCAGCGGTAGGCCATGTCGGCGCAGATCTCGTCGGTCTGAAGGCCGATGCAGCTGTCAAACCCGGTGGGCATGCCCAGAGACGCGAAGAAATCCACGGTGGCGTTAATACCGGCTTCCGCCGCAGCCCGCTCCTCGTCCATCTGAATCCCCCACACATTGCGGGCGAACCGGGCAAACCGGGCCGGACGCTGCTCCGACACATAACCGGCCCAACTGCCCCAAACGGCGGCCAGCGATGCGCCGTGGGCCAGGTCAAACCGGGCGGAGATCTCATGTCCCAGCTGATGGACGGACCAATCTCCCTGTCCGCCCAGTCCGGTCAGGCCGTTGTGACTCAAAGAGCCCGCCCACATAAGCTCACTCATCGCGGTATAGTCGGTATGGTTGTCCATGG
>USIZ01000058.1 GCA_900554855.1 uncultured Eubacteriales bacterium
GGGCGTTATCCGCAGACAAGTGCAGGAGGGGCATCAGGTCTACATTGTCTGCCCCGCCGTAGAGGAGAGCGAAACGGCGGGCGCGGCAGCGCTGAAAAATGTCACCGCCTATGCAAAACAGCTGCAAACAGAGGTATTCCCCGACCTGCGCATCAGCCTGGTACACGGCAAGCTCAGCGCCAAGGCAAAAGAGGCCGCCATGGCCGCCTTTTCCGCCGGAGAAGCCGATATTCTGGTCGCCACCACGGTGATCGAAGTGGGTGTGGACGTGCCCAACGCCACGCTGATGGTCATTGAAAACGCCGACCGCTTTGGTCTTTCTCAGCTCCACCAGCTCCGCGGTCGTGTGGGCCGCGGCAAGGCAAAATCCTACTGCGTACTGCTCTCTGCCAACCGCTCCAGCGAGACCCGCCAGCGGCTGAAGGCGCTGTGCGCCACTAACGACGGCTTCAAGATCGCAGAAAAGGATCTGGAACTGCGCGGCCCCGGCGACTTCTTCGGCTCCCGTCAGCACGGACTGCCCCAGCTTCAGGTGGCAGATCTGGCCGGGGACACCCGGGTGCTGGCCGAGGCGAAGGAGGCGGCAGAAGCTCTGCTGGCCGATGATCCGGAGTTGAAAAAGTCGGAGAATCAGCCGGTACTGAATCACATTCGCACCCTGTTCGAGGAAAACCCGGACATTTTCAATTAAGCGACACTGCAACTATATATGAAGGAGAATGCACTATGGAAAACAAATACCTTGACCGTGCCAAAGCCCTGCGAGAGGATCCCAATGTCCACTATAACTGCGCCCAGGCCGTGACCGCCACCTTTGCCGAGGAGTGCAGCCTGACCCGGGAGCAGGCGATTAAGCTGGGGGCTCACTTCGGCAGCGGCATGAAAATGGCCGCCACCTGCGGCGCGATCACCGGCGCGCTGATGGTCATTGGCCTGCTGGGCGGCGGGGACGAGGAATATCGTGCCTTTATGACCGCCATGAAGCAGAATCACGAGGGCATGACCAACTGCGGTGATCTGCTGAAAAAGAACGCCGAGCTGGGCGGAGCAAAAAAGCCTCACTGCGACGGCATGGTCTATGAGGCCGTTGAAAACGTGGTCAAGGTGCTGAAGCTATGTTGACGCTCACAGGAATGCGGGCACTTCTGTGAGTGCGCGACAAATTTCCCAACACGCTCAAGCGGGCAGTTCAGTGGATGAACTGCCCGCTTCTCTTTTGTCGTTTGTCAAATGAGCGCAGTAAACGCCGCGACCGCCGATGGGATGATCGCATCATTGAACTGATAGTCCGGCGTGTGGAGCCCCGGCCACTGCTCCCCCGCCCCGACACCGAAGAAGGCACCGGGGATCTTTTTCAGGTACCAGCCAAAATCCTCGCTCCACCGCATGGGCTCCGCCAGCTCCTGCTGGGGCAGTCCCGCCTTGGTCCAGCGCGCCCGGGCATTGGCCAGCACGGCGCTGTCGCTGACGGTATCCGGAAAGGCATCCCGGAGCTCAAAGCGCACCTGCATCTGCTCCGCCGCACACTCCCGCTCCAACCGCGCACGCAGAAGGGACTCAAACCGTTCCAGTGCCTCCAGACTGGTGGAGCGCAGGGTCAGGCACAGCCTTCCGCTCCCGGCGGACACTCCGAAATTCTCCGCGCCCACCTCCAGCGCTACCACGGTAGACATGAGCAGGCCGTCAAACTCCGGCCCTGCCGCCTCCTGCCGCAGCTCCGGCAGGGACAACACCGCCCGGCTCAGCAGCTCGGCAGGATTTCTGCCCTGTTCCGGATAGGCGGCATGGGACTGGCTGCCCGTCACCTCGGCGATAAAGCCTCTGGATGCGCAGGCAAAGGTGCCCGGTCTGCTGAGGATCATCCCCGCCGGGAAACCGGGCAGGTTGTGCAGCCCATAGATGCGGTCAATATGCAGGCTCTCCAGCGCCAGATCCCGCAGGGGCTTGGCTCCCTCACCGGTCTCCTCGCTGTTCTGAAAGAGCAGGATCACGTTTTTCTCCGGCTTATGCGCTTCCAACCAGAGCGCCACCCCCGCCAGAACAGCGCTGTGTCCGTCGTGGCCGCAGCCGTGATACGGGCCGCTTTCCCCTGGGATGGCGTCCAGATCCGCCCGGAAGGCCACCGTCTCTTCCTCTGGCTTTCCGCGATAAAGGCAGATCATTCGATTGTCATAACGCTGTATTTCCAGTGTAGTATGGGCACGCAGAAACTGCTCCAGCAGTGCCGCCGAGTCCGCCTCCTGCCCGGAGAGCCGGGGAGTCTCATGGAGCTTTGCGCGCAGAGCCTTGATCTCTTCCAACACATCAGTCACCTTTTCTCTGTAACAATTTAAATTATTGTAGCATTTTTTTGGATTTAGGAATAGTCCTCCCTGAAATTTATGTTATAATAACCCTATTGATCCCGGGTTTAGCGGATTTTAATTTCAAAATACAAGGAGTGTATTCCCATGAGCCAGAACTGGAAACAGGAGACGAACTGCATTCAGGCCGGTTACGCCCCCAAGAACGGCGAACCCCGCATGATCCCCATTGTTCAGAGCACCACATTTAAATATGATTCCTCCGCCCGCATGGGTGCGCTGTTCGATCTGGAGGAGAGCGGCTACTTCTATACCCGCCTTGCCAACCCCACCAATGACGCGGTGGCCGCCAAGATCGCCGCGCTGGAGGGCGGCACCGCCGCCATTCTGACTTCCTCCGGTCAGGCTGCAAACTTCTTTGCCGCCTTCAACCTCTGCTCCGCCGGAGATCACATTATCTCCTCTTCCACGGTCTACGGCGGCACCTTCAACCTCTTCTCCGTCACCATGAAGCGCATGGGCATTGAGTGCACCTTTGTGGATCCCGACTGCTCCGATGAGGAGCTGGAGGCCGCCTTCCGCCCCAACACCAAGATGGTGTTCGGTGAGAGCATCGCCAACCCCGCCCTGATCGTGCTGGATATCGAGCGCTTCGCCAAAGCCGCCCACGCCCACGGCGTACCGCTGATCATCGACAACACCTTCCCCACCCCCATCAACTGCCAGCCCATCAAGTGGGGTGCGGACATTGTGACCCACTCCACCACCAAGTACATGGACGGCCACGACGCCACTGTGGGCGGTGTCATTGTGGACAGCGGCAAGTTCGACTGGATGGCCCACGCCGACAAATTTCCCGGCCTTACCACCCCGGACGAGAGTTACCACGGCATCACCTACGCTGAAAAGTTCGGTCAGGCCGGAGCCTTTATCACCAAGTGTACCGCTCAGCTCATGCGTGACCTGGGCTCCATCCCTTCCCCCATGAACAGCTACATTCTGAATCTGGGCCTGGAATCCCTCCATGTCCGTATGCCCCGCCACTGCGAAAACGCCCTGAAGGCCGCCCAGTTCCTCGCAAATCATGAGAAGGTCGCCTGGGTGGACTACGCCGGACTGCCCGGAAACAAATACTATGAGCGGGCCAAAAAGTATATGCCAAACGGCACCTGCGGCGTCATCTCCTTCGGTGTCAAGGGTGGCCGCGCCGCAGCGGAGCAGTTCATGGCCGGGCTGAAGCTGGCCATGATCGCCACTCATGTGGCTGACGCTCACACCTGTGTGCTCCACCCCGCCTCCTCCACTCACCGCCAGATGACTGACGAGGAACTGCTCGCCGCCGGCGTCCAGCCGGATATGATCCGCCTGAGTGTGGGCATTGAGAACGCCGACGACATCATCGCCGATCTGGCGCAGGCGCTGGAGCTGATCTGATCCGACGAAGAGCGACCGTTTCAGCAGGAATTGTGCCCAAATCACGCCATATTTCCCTTGCCAACTCTGGGCAGTATGCTATAATAGGATTGAGTTTCGAGGAAAAATAACCCCTATTAATCGTATGAGGTGAGGAAAATGAATCAGCAATTCTCCCATGTTCTGTCCCCAATTCGCGTCAACGGCACGCTGTTTAAAAACCGCATCATCGTGGCGCCCATCACCCCCCACTCCTCCAGCAATGGCGAGCTCTATCCCAACGAGGACGCCATGACCTATTTTGAGAACCGGGCCAAGACCGGTGCGGCGGTGGTCTACTGCGGCGGCACCAAGGCCATCGACGTGATGGATGACGGCGAGCACTGCACCTGGGACACGGTGGCCTTCAACCACAAGAACCGCCTATCCCTGCTGGCCGCCCGCATCCACGCCCACGGCGCAAAGGCCGGCATGGAGGTCATGGGCCTTCTGCCCTGCACCTGGCGCCCCGGCCCCCCGCTGGGCTGTTCTGACGGTAACCGCATGATGCAGTCCCCTCCCATCACCCAGGAGATCACCGTGGAGGAGATGGAGCGCTATAAGCAGGCCACTGCCGAAATGTGCGGCAACCTGCTGGAGTGCGGCTTTGACTCCCTGCTCTTCCATTTCGGCCACTCCATCCCCGTGGCCCAGTTCCTGAGCCCGCTGACCAACCGCCGCACCGACGAGTATGGCGGCTCCACCGAGAACCGCTGCCGCTATCTGGTGGAGATCCTCGACGCCTGCCGCGCTGCCACTAAGGGCCGCATGACCTTTGAAGTGCGTATGTCCGCCACCGAATTCGCCGAAGGCGGCATCGACGTGGAGGAAGGCATCCGCATCGCCTCCATCTTCCAGGAGCACTGCGACATCATCCAGGCCTCCTGCGGCATGATCACCGAGAAGTACATGACCTGGACTCACCCATGTCAGCATATGGGCTACCACCCCAACCTGTGGCTGGCCGAGGCTTTCAAAAAGTCCGGCAAGATCCACAAGCCCGTCACCGCCGTGGGCGGTCTGGAGAGCCTTGAGGCCGCCGAGGAGGCCATTGCCGCCGGCAAGTGCGATTTCTTCGCCGTCTGCCGCCAGCTCATCGCCGACCCGGACATGATCCACAAGGCCGTCGACGGCCATGCCGACGATGTGGTGCCCTGCATCAAGTGCATGCGCTGCCATGACTCCGACTGCTATGCCCATCTGTTCCGCTGCGCCGTCAACCCGCTGATCGGCTATGAGACCTGCGCCGAGCAGATGTTCCCCGCCGCCCCCGCCAAGCAGAAGCGCGTTGCCGTCATCGGCGGCGGCCCTGCCGGTATGAAGGCCGCTATCACCGCCTTTGACCGCGGCCATCAGGTCACCCTGTTTGAAAAGGCCGACCATCTGGGCGGCGCTCTGGAATTCTCCAAGTTTGTCCCCTTCAAGTATGCCCTGTGCTCCTACAAGGACTACCTGATTGCACAGGTGGGCAAGCGCGCCATCGATGTGAAGCTGAATATCGAGGCTGCCCCCTCCATGCTGAACGGGAAGTTCGACGCCGTGCTCATCGCCGTGGGCGCGGAGCCGCTGATGCTCCCTCTGCCCGGCTTCAACACCGAAAACGGTATCGTCGCCACCGACGCCTATGGCCATGAGGATACGCTGGGCCAGCGCGTCGTCGTGATCGGCGGCGGCCAGGTGGGCTGCGAGACTGCCCTCCATCTGGCGGACAAGGGCATCGATGTCTCCATTATTGAGATGCAGGATTCCCTCTGCCCCGAGGCCTCCAAGACCTGCGCCGACGAAATTCGCATCCTGCTGGAGGAGAACAGCCACTTCACCGCCATTCTGGGTGCCAAGTGCAAGTGCGTGGAGAAGAACGCCGTCACCTACACCGATGCCGAGGGTGCAGAGCACACCGTGAAGTGCGACACCGTGATCCTCGCCGCCGGTATGCGTGCCAAGTCCGCGCTGGCGGACAGCTTCGCCACCGGGTGCGACGTGCCCGAATGGGCCGAGATCGGCGACTGCGTCCGCGCCCGCACCGTGGAAGAGGCCACCGCAGAGGCCTACAACGCCGCCATGGAGCTGTAAGGCAGCTGAAAATCGAATCAACCGAAAAAATGAGCCGGGCCGCACATGTGCGGCCCGGCTCAACCTGTCGAAAAAGTAAAATCCGCACGGTCTGTGTACAGGATGTTTTCCCCTGATGATTGCTTTTTCTCACTTGCCGGTATATAATATATTGTCTTTTGGTTCCACATTACGGCACAGGAGGCGTTTTCTGCATGGAGTACAGCTTTTCTGACTATCAGGCCAGCGCACAGGCGCTGAAAGAGCGCATTGGCGGCTTCACCCCCGAGGTACTGCTCATTCTCGGCTCCGGGCTGGGTGAGCTGGGCGAGCAGGTAGAAGCTCCGGTCTATGTGCCCTATGGCGAGATCCCCCATTTCCGGCGCTCCACCACCCTGGGCCACAAGGGTCGTCTGGTATTCGGCACGCTGGAGGGCCGCCGGGTCGCGGTCATGCAGGGGCGGATGCACTACTACGAGGGCTACTCCATGGAGCAGATCTGCTATCCCGTCCGGGTACTCCGGCTTCTGGGGGTTCAGACGCTCATCGTCACCAACGCCGCCGGTTGCATCAACACCAGCTGGAACGCGGGGGACATTATGCTTATTACCGATCAGCTGAAGCTCTTCGGAGATTCCCCGCTCCGGGGCGAAAACGTGCCGCAGTTCGGCACCCGCTTTCCGGACAGCACCACTCTTTACACGCCCCGGCTTCAGGACATTGCCCGGCAGACGGCACAGGAGAAGGGGCTTACGCTGCGGGAGGGTGTCTATATGTACTTCCCGGGTCCGCAATATGAAACGCCCGCTGAGATCCGCGCCGCCCGCATTCTGGGCGCGGACGCGGCCGGTATGTCCACCTGCCCGGAGGTTATTGCCGCCCACCACTGCGGCATGGAGGTACTGGGCTTCACCATGCTGACCAACATGGCCGCCGGGATCCTGCCCCAGCCCCTCGATGAGCTGGAGGTGCTGGCCGCCGCCGACGCGGGCAAACGGGCCTTCACCGCGCTGGTGCAGGGCTGTCTCGCCCGTCTCTGAGGTGCATAGCCTTTGCCGTTTTCTCATAAGCAATAGAAATCAGACGCAGCACCAGCCAGATCCGTGGCGCTGTGTGCAATAAAATTGGAGCAAAAGCTCCGCCGGTTCCATCCACACTCTGACAGGAGGACATCATGGCATCCAAGAAAGCAAACTCCTTCTTTGGCGGCACCGCCATTCTTGCCGCCGGAATTCTGATCGTCAAGGTCATCAGCGCCATCTACAAAATGCCGCTGGTCAACATTCTCGGTTCCAGCGGCTATGCCGACTTCAGCGCAGCCTTCAACATCTTCAACATTCTGCTGATGATCTCTACCGGCGGCATCCCGGTGGCCATGTCCAAGATGATCAGCGAATCGGTGGTGCAGAACCGCACGGCGCAGGCGCGCAAGATTTTCCGCACCGCCTTTGCCCTGTTCGTGGCCATCGGCGTTTTCTTCTCCCTCATTATGCTGCTGTTTGCCCCCCAGTTTGCCAGCCTGATGAACAACACCAAGGCGGTCTGGTGCATCCGTATGCTGGCCCCCTCTGTGGCGCTGGTGTGCTGTCTGGCCTGCTTCCGGGGCTATGCTCAGGGCCACCGCAATATGACCCCCTCCTCTGTCAGCCAGATCATCGAGGCGCTCTTCAAGCTCATCGTCGGCCTGACGCTGGCGTGGTATCTGATCCGCAAGCTGAGCAAACCCGATTACATCGGCGCCGCCCGCGCCATTGTGGGCGTCACG
>USIZ01000059.1 GCA_900554855.1 uncultured Eubacteriales bacterium
CGCCTCGCTGAAGTTGAATACATAGTGGGGAATGCCCAGCCGGTAGGCCACCCGCCGGGCATCTTCCACGTCGCTGAGGGAGCAGCAGGTGGACTCCAGCTCCTCCCCCACCGCCTCGTTGTCAAAGAGCTTCATGGTGGCCCCGGTCACGGCAAAGCCCTGCTGCTGGAGCAGGTAGGCGGCCACGCTGCTGTCCACGCCGCCGCTCATGCCCACCAGAACGGAGTTGTCACTCATGGGCAGTCACCAGCTCCACCAGCACCTCCACCATTTTCTTCATGTCCTCCACACAGGCAAACTCATAGACGCCGTGGAAGTTCTCGCCGCCGGTGGACAGATTGGGGCAGGGCAAACCCTCCCAGCTCAGCCGTGCGCCGTCGGTTCCGCCCCGGATGGGCACGGTTCTGGGCTCCACGCCCTTGGCCCGGAAGGCGGCAAGCGCCCGGTCAATGAGGTGCATATGCGGTTCGATCTTCTCACGCATATTGTAGTAGCTGTCCTTGAGCACCAGCTCAAAGGTGCCCGCGCCGTACACACCGTTCAGATAGTCGGTCAAATTGCGCAGAAATTCCTTACGGCTCTCAAACTTTGCCCGGTCATGGTCGCGGATGATAAGGTTCACATAGGCGTTCTCCTCCACGGCCTGGCAGTAGTTGACGTGGTAGAAGCCCTCGTAGCCCTCGGTGTGGGCGGGAGTCTCCGCCGGGGGCAGAAGGGAGATGAACTCGGCGGCCAGCAGAACGGCGTTTTTCATAATATTTTTGGCGCTGCCCGGGTGGATGTTGCGGCCATGGATCTTCACCCCCGCATTGGCTGCGTTGAAGTTCTCGTACTCCACCTCGCCCAGGGTGCCGCCGTCCACGGTGAAGGCGTAGTCGGCGTGGAAGCGGGGATGATCGAAGTGATCCGCGCCGCTGCCGATCTCCTCGTCAGGGGTAAAGGCGATGGAGATCGGCCCATGGGGAAGCTCCGGATGAGCGATGAGGTGCTCCACCGCAGTCATGATCTCCGCCACACCGGCCTTGTCGTCCGCGCCCAGCAGAGTGGTTCCGTCGGTAACGATGAGGCTTTTGCCCGTGTAGCGCGCCAGAACGGGAAAGTCGGCCGCCCGCATGACGATGTGCTCCACCTCGTTGAGGACGATGTCGCCGCCGGCATAGGCGATCTGGCGGGGCGTCACGTTTTCACCGGAGGCATCGGGGGAGGTGTCCATGTGGGCGATCAGACCATAGGTCTTGTCGTTCTCATGGCCCGGCGTGGCGCTCAGATGGCCATAGACCCGGCCGAACTCGTCCACCACAGCGTCGCCGATCCCCAGCTCCTTCAGCTCCTCGCACAGGGCATGGGCCAGCACCAGCTGATTTTTGGTACTCGGAACGGCCTCGGAACGCTCATCGGAGGCGGTGGAAAAAGAAACATAGTGCAGAAAACGGTCGATTACATTCATTTTAAAAACCCTCTTTATAAAAGTAGTTGACGCATCGCGCGGAAACGGGTAAACTGTAGGTAAATCATACGAAATATTTTACCACAAAAGGAGCGATTTTTCCATGTCTGTCAATCAGGAATTTCGTTTCCCCTCCGCAGACGGCGCCACGACCCTCTACGGCCGCACCTGGGCCCCGGATCACGGCGCACCTAAGGCAGTTCTCCAGCTGGTGCACGGCATCGCCGAGCACATTGGCCGCTATGACCGCTTTGCCCGCTTTATGTCCGACCACGGCTATCTGGTCTGCGCCGAGGATCATCTGGGCCACGGCAACACCCCCGAGAATGCCGAGGATCTGGGCTACACCGCCGACAAGGACGGCTGGGTCAAAATGACCGACAACGTCCGCGCCCTGCACGAGCGCATCGCGCCCCAATATCCCGGCATCCCCTATTTCATTCTCGGCCACTCCATGGGCAGCTTTCTGACCCGTAGCTATCTGATCCGCTACCCGGGCACCGTGGACGCCTGCGCCCTGCTGGGCACCGGCCAGCAGCCGGAGTCCGTGCTGAAGGCGGGGCTGGCCGCCTGCCGTCTGGAGCAGATCCGGCTAGGCAAACGGGGGCGCAGCAAGCTGCTGCAAAGCCTGTGTTTTGGCGCCTACAACAGCCAGTTCAAGCCCAACCGCACCGAATCGGACTGGGTGTGCTCCGTGGATGAGGTGGTGGATGCCTACATCGCCGACCCCTTCTGCCAGGTGATGCCCACCGTCACCCTGATGCGGGATATGCTCACCGGCATCCGCTTCAACCAGCAGGCGGAAAATCTGGCTAAAATGGACAAGACCACCCCGGTCTTTTTCCTCTCCGGCGACCAGGACCCGGTGGGCGGCAACGGCAAGGGCGTGCGCGCGGCCTACCAGTCCTTCCTGGACGCGGGGTGCAGTCATGTGCGCCTGAAGCTCTACCCCGGCGGACGCCACGAAATGCTGAACGAGCACAACTGGCAGGACGTCTATGACGAACTGCTCAGCTGGTTTGACCAACAGATCAAGTAACCTACGGGCCGCTTCTGCGCGGCACAGAGAAGAGGAATTACAGCCAATGCCTTCCAAAAAGCAAAATCTGGACTATCTGAAGCTGCTCGCTGAGCGCTATCCCAATGTGGAGTCCTCCGTCCGGGCGATTGTGGACATGAGCTCCATTCTGCGCCTGCCCAAGGGCACAGAATATTTTTTCAGTGACCTGCACGGTGAAAACGGCGCCTTTATCCAGCTGCTCCGCTCCGCCTCCGGCGTCATCCGCGACAAGATCGACACGGTGTACTCCTTCACCCTGTCGGAAAAAGAGCGCGACGAACTGGCCGCCCTCATCGCCCACCCCCATACCTTCCTGTCCACCAAGCGCAAGGGCTGCGCCGAAGCCGACTACGAGGACTGGTCTGCGCTGGTGATTCACCGGCTGGTGCAGGTGCTGCGGGAGGTGGCCTCCAAGTATAACCGCCAGCGGGTGGCCGAGGTCATCAACCCCAAATTCGCCAACATCATCGACGACCTCATCACCCAGGATCCCATGGTGTCCAACAAGGTGGGCTACTACAAGGAGCTCATCGACGCCTCCATCCGCTGCGGCATCGGGGACGCCCTCATCGTGTCCATCTGCCGGATGCTCCAGCAGATCGCCGTGGATCAGCTCCACATTCTGGGCGACATCTTTGACCGCGGTCCCCGGGCCGACCTCATTATGGAGGAACTTATGAGCCACCGCAGCGTGGACGTTCAGTGGGGCAATCACGACATCGAGTGGATCGGCGCAGTGGCCGGAAACCGGGTGTGTATGTTCTCCGTCCTGCGCATCGGCCTGAGCTACAACAACTTTGACTGCCTGGAGGACGGCTACGGTATCAACCTGCGCCCCCTGTCCTCCTTCGCCGCCAAGGTGTATGCCAATGACGAGTGCAAGTACTTCAAGCCCCATATGCTGGATCTCAACCAGTATGACCCGGTGGACACGGCGCTGGCGGCCAAGATGCACAAGGCGGCGGCCATCATCATGTTCAAGCTGGAGGGTCAGCTCATCCGCCGCCGTCCGGACTACGGCATGGAGGGGCGGCTGCTGCTGGACAAAATGGATCTGGAGCGCGGCGTCATCACCATTGAGGGGAAGGAGTACGCCCTGCGGGACACCAACTTCCCCACCGTCGATCCCGCCGACCCCTATCAGCTGACCGAGGCCGAGGAAGAGGTCGTGGAGGCCATTGCCGCCTCCTTCCAGCACGGCGAGCGCCTGCGCCGCCATGTGGACTATCTGGTGGCCAACGGCGGTATGTACAAGGCCTATAACGGAAATCTGCTTTTCCACGGCTGCATTCCCATGAATGCCGACGGCTCCTTCGCCGAGCTGGACGTGGAGGGAAAGTATTACTCCGGCAAGGCACTGCTGGACGCGCTGGATCAGCGGGTGCGCCGGGCCTATTACAGCGGAACGGACAGCGATACCGACTTCTACTGGTACCTCTGGGTCGGCGCCCGCTCCCCCCTGTTCGGCAAGGAGAAGGTCACCACTTTTGAGCGCTATTTCACCGAGGAGCCGGAGCTGCGCAACGAGCCGAAAAACGCCTACTACACCCTTATTGAGGAGCAGGCGACGGCGGAGCGCATCCTGAAGGAGTTCGGCCTGAATCCCGCGACCGGCCACATCATCAATGGCCATATGCCCGTCAAGGTGGGGGAAAGCCCCATCAAGGCCGGGGGCCGCGCCTTCGTCATCGACGGCGGCATTGCCAAGTCCTACCGCCCCACCACCGGCATCGCGGGCTATACCCTCATCTATAACTCCACGGTCATCAAGCTGGCCGAGCACAAGCCCATTCTGGACGAGTCCGGCCGCCACGTCACCACCCAGACCATCACCCGGGTGGTGGAGACCATGCCCCATCAGATCATGATGGATGAGACGGACACCGGCCGGGACTATCAGGAGAAGATCCGCCATCTGGAGGATCTGATCGCCCTGTACCGCAACGGTACCCTGCGCCAGCACTCGGACAACTGAATATCTGAGACGAGGTTCAGCCATAAAAGCACGCTTTTATGGCTGTTCTCTTTTGGGGATGCTGACCGCAGCAATATCTCATTTTCAAAGCATCCGAAAAAACAAACATACGGGCGCAAATTGCAGCACCGTGATAGCTTGCAAAACTACAAGCGATCCTGCAAAGCGGCAAGAACATGCCCCGTATTTGGGATCGAAATCAAATACGGGGCTATTGTGATATCCTCCTTCTCAGGAATGTCTGCATTTCTGAGAGAGCTTGTCCCACAGCTCCAGGCATTTGAAGCGCAGGACATAGCCCTCATCCTCCTCTGCCATCAGGCGCACGTCCTCACCAGACAGGCCGCCGGAGACGGCGGTGTCCTGCCACTCCGACGCGGCAGAGACGCAGAGGGCGGGAAAGACCACGCACCACCAGTTGCGGCCCTCCCCCGCGCCAATGGTCACCCGGAGCGCCCTGTAGTCCCCGGCGGGCAGGGCAAAGCCGTCATAGGTTTTCGTTGGGAAATGACTGGTACCCAAGCTGGCCCTGACCGCGTAGTCATACCCCTTTTCCCTCACCACCGCCTGCCCGGCCCCGGCCAATTCCGCAAGGTGCGCACCCAACACCTGCTCTGCCGCACGCACATCGCTGACATTTTCCAGATACCCGGCGGCGCAGTCCAGAACCGCGTCCCGCACCTCCAGCTTAAGCGCCTGATCCGCGTCGGAGTCGGAATTGGCCACCACATGGAGCCGCAGCAGCTTGCCGGATAAGCACTCCCGATAGCCGCCCAGCCATGAGCAGAACAGCGTCAGCGCCGCCGCCAGTACCAGCAGCGCGCACTCCCAGCGCCGCAGCGTTTTCGAGGGCATGGTTAAGTAATTCCATTGTTTTTTCCACATAATAAAACACCGTCCCTTGCAGGTTTTTGACTTACCTGCATTGTGGACGGTGTTTTGGAGTTTTATACAAGATCCTGCGAACACAGGATGTCAGAGCCGCTCACACATTTTTCGTCAGGAACGTCTCCGCATAGCTCTGCTTCAGTTCATCGGCCACGCTTCGGGCGGACTCGGCGTTGTCAAAGATGCCGAACACGGTAGGGCCGGTGCCGGACATACAGGCTCCCAGCGCGCCGCGGCTCAGCAGGGTGCTCTTGATCTCCTCCACTACGGCCCGGCGCTGGGCGGGCAGAGCCTCCTCAAAGACATTGAACATACGGCGGCTCACGCCGGCCAGGTCGCCCTCCTCCAGCGCCGCCAGCACTCCAGCGGTATCCGGGTGGAAGCGCAGCTTCAGCTCGTCGATGCGGCGGAACAGCTCCGGCGTGGAGACGGAAAACCCCGGTTTGCAGAGCACGATGTGGCAGTCCGGCAGGGCGGGCAGACAGGTCAGCTTCTCACCCCGGCCCTCGGCCAGCGCGGTGCAGCCCAACACGCAGTAGGGCACATCGGAGCCCACCTCCTCGCCGATCTCCGCCAGATGCCGGAGGGATAACCCGCAGGAAAACCACCGGTTCAGTCCCCGGAGCACGGCGGCACCGTCGCTGCTGCCCCCGGCGGTGCCGGCGCAGACGGGAATGTGCTTTTGCAGCTCGATCTCCAGCCCGCTCAGATCTGCCCCGGTGTGGCGGGCAAAGGCACGGGCCGCCACACCGGCGATGTTCTTATCCGCTCCGGGCAGAAAGCCCAGATCAGTCTTGAGCGTGAAGCCCTCTTCCCCGGTCTCCCGGATGATGACCTGATCGGCCAGGCTCACCGACTGCATGACCATGCTCAGATCGTGGTAGCCGTCCGGCCGCTTTCCCAGCACGTCCAGCGTCAGATTGATCTTGGCATAGGCGGGAATGGTCAGCTCCTTCATCGGATCTTCCTCGCTTCCAGATAGAACCGCTTATCGCAGGCCTCGCCCATGGAAAAGGTCTTGCGGGGCAGGACACCATCGTGGACAACGGTGGGGAACAGCTCGTCCTTGCCCATGGCGGGCAGGAGGAAGCCGACGGTGTGCTCCTGGGCGCACAGCCGCTCCACCACGTCAGCACCGTGGATATAGTCCACCGTGCCGTTCACCGTGGGCAGGTAGTCGTCCAGAAACGCCTGTAGCGTGCCCACCGCCAGCTGGCTGGGGGCATTGGGGACGGTGACGACGGTCTTTTCCCCGCCGCAGAGCAGCTCAAACTGCTGCCCCCGGCCGGTGCCGGTGTGGGCGCCTGGATAGCGCTCCAGCAGCGCATTCAGCATTGCCTCGCCGTCCACGCCGAAGCACACCCGGTGGATGGGCTCAAACTCCAGCGACTCGTCGTGCAGGTTCACCAGCTCCACCAGCGCATAGCGGGCCTTTTCCGCCTCGGGCGTACCCTTCTTCTCCTCATAGTTGGCCTTGGCGGAGGCAAGGGAGTGGTTTCCGTCGCCCACGGCAAAGAGCAGGAGGGGTTTTCCCTCTGCATCATAACGGCGCTCAAACTCGCCCTGATCGGCCAGCGCGCTCAGCGCGGAGGCCACCTCAAACATCTGCTCCTCTCCCATGAGGTAGCCGGTGATGTGGCCACCCTGCTCCATGAGGTCAAAGTCGTAGATCTCCTCCATCTGGTCGGTCTCGGCGGTCAGCGGCTCAATGGCTGAGCAGTCCGGATCATCCACCAGCAGCATCACATGGGGCAGCTCCAGCGCCGCGCCCCGGCGCACCGCCACCCGGGGCGGAATGCGGGAGAGCACCGTGCGCTCAGTAGCCCGGATCAGGGTGGACGCACCGGGATTGTAGTCGTAATCCTCCAGGTCGATCTGCCCCACGATGCCCCGGCGCAGTGCGCCGTTGTTCAGCCGCCGCTCCACATAGATGAGGCTGTCCGGCAGGGCACGGAACAGATCCCGCTCCAGATAGCGCTCCATCTCCGCATTGATGGCTGCAATGTGCTCCTCCGTGTGCCCGTCGGACAGTTTTTGCTCCGGCAGGATGAGCTTCAGCGCCGAAGGGGCGTCCCCCACGGTCTGCTCCACCCGCTGCCAGTATTCCGGCTCAGAGGTGTACTGGTC
>USIZ01000060.1 GCA_900554855.1 uncultured Eubacteriales bacterium
TCCGGCGCTGTTTTTCAGCTCCCGGGTGGATTTCACCGTAATGATGGATTTTCCGCCCGCCATCTGCGCGCCCAAACCGGTGTCGATCTGACCGCCCGGCCCGGAGATCTGCTGAAAGCCCACCGCCTCAGAGGCGCACTGACCGCTGAGATCCACATAGAGCGTCGCGTTGATGGACACCATCTTCCGGTTCTGGGCGATGACGGACAGCGCGTTGGTATAGGAAATGCTCTTGTGAAGAATGGCAGGGTTGTCATTTACAAAGTCGTAAAGCCGCTCGCTGCCCATGCTGAACGAGGTGACGGAAAGGCCCGGATACAGGCTCTTCTGCTCGTTTGTCACCGCACCGCACTCCATCAGCTCCATTGCCGAGTCAGAGAAGGACTCCGTATGGATGCCCAGCCCCTGTTTGCCGCGCAGCTGCTGAGCCAACGCGTCAATAGTGCCACCAAAGCCCAGCTGAATGGTAGAGCCGTCATCCACAAGCTCCGCCACCTGCGCCCCCAACAGCTCGTCCTCACGAGTCGGGGTCTCACGGGGGAGGACACAGGGATAACGGTCAGACTCCACGATACCCCACACCCGGGAGAGGGGGATCCGGACATCGCCGAAAATGCGGGGCGCATGAGAGGCGACCTCCACGATCAGCCGCTTGACACGGGGGAGCAGATCCATCTCCACGGTGCACTGCCCTGCCAGTGTGAAATAGCCGTGCCGATCCATCGGCGAGACCGTGAGCACCATGACGTCGATCTCCGGCGTCTCACAGCTCCAGTCCCTGGCGGCAGAGCGCAGATTCGCCGGGATAAAATTGCACATTCCCGCCGCATCCAGCTTTCTGAGCGGACCGTTATAAAAGATAGCCTCCATGGAAAAGGTGTCTGTCCCCTCCGGCGCGGTGTACAGCCTTGACGCGGCCAGCGGCAGATAGGTCATCACCCGGATGCCCGTCCTTTGCCCGACCAGATCGCCCATGGCGTTGCCGATCTCCAGCGGAGTCAGGGCGCCGCCGGAGACAAAAACCGTCTCGCCGGAGCGAATGCTCTCTGCCGCGTCGGACGCGGACATACATTTGCTCTGATATAATTCTGTTCGCATGCCTCTTTTTTGAGGAGGGCGGCATTTCTGCCGCCCTCCGTTCCTTTCCGATTGGTTACGCGGCGAACTGCTTGACCAGCGCAGCGCCCTTGTCGGTGAGGCGCAGCTTGCGCTTGAACAGGCCGCCCTCAATGATGTAGCCCTTACGGGTCAGGTGCGAGGAGATCGCCGCCATCTGCATGGAGCGAACGCCGTGCTTCTTGATGAAGTCCGCCTGCTTTGCAGGATCCTCTGCCACGATCTTCAGCAGATCGAGGTACATATCGTTCAGACCTGCGGCGCAGAGCTGAGCTTCCTTGCCGGCGAGCTTGCCCAGAGCAGCGTCGCCACGCTCGGTGATGGAGTAGGTGTAGAACTTGGTGCCCCAGGTGCCGGCACGGACGATCAGACCGCCCTGATCCAGCTTTTCCACAGAGGCGGCAGCCTTCGCGGAGTCCACGCCCATGTAGTCGGTGATGTCAGCCTGATAGCAGTGGCCCAGACG
Source organism: uncultured Eubacteriales bacterium (assembly GCA_900554855.1). GTDB lineage: Bacteria > Bacillota > Clostridia > Oscillospirales > Oscillospiraceae > UMGS1766. Next base: position 1,583 of record USIZ01000060.1, read on the forward strand.
GATCAGCTCGAGGACCTGACGATCAAAGTCGTCCAGCTTGACCTGAATCCGGTTGTGGTCATTGGGCACGCGCTCCCAGCCCTTGCGGCCATAGTACTTGGGCTTGCCGAAGAGGCTGCCGATCAGAGCGGCGATCAGGGTGATCAGGAAACCGGCGGTGGCCATGTAGATGTAGTTGCCGATGTTGAACACATGGAACACGTCGTTGAGCAGGGTGAACAGGCACATGGAGATCATGCCGGCCAGCGCGCCGACGAAGGCGCCGGTGTTGTTGAAGCGGGGCCAAATCGCACCCAGCATCAGCAGGATGGCGGGAGGAACCAGCCAGCAGTTGGCAAAGGCGAACAGATAGGTCGCGCCGCCGGGGAACTGGCACAGGATCCAAGTCAGGATACCCAGACCGATCATGATGAACTTGGAGGCCTTCAGCGTCTGCTTGGGGGTGGCGTCCGGCTTGATGAGGCGCTGATAGATGTCGCGGCTGGCCACAGCGGAGGCGCCCAGTGCGGAGGTGGAAGCGGTGGAGATGGAGGCCGCGCAGGCGCCCACCACGAAGAAGCTGCCCAGCAGGGGCACGAAGGTACGGGCCAGGAAGCCGTAGGCTGCCGTTGCGGGCAGCTCGCCGCCGCCGTTGATAAAGGCATCGCCGAAGAAGGCGCCGCCGTACAGGCCGATGATGGCAAAGGGAACCGTGAAGATCACAGTCAGCAGAATTGCGGCCAGAATGAAGGACTTGCGGGCCACCTTTTCGCTGCGGCAGGAGGCTATCTTCATCCAGTAGTAGTTGTTGCCCCAGACCAGAGCCGCGGCAAAGCAGATGACGAAGTTCAGCCAGGAGGGATAGGTCAGGGCAATCACCGGTGCGGTCTGGCCGCCGATGCCCACGTTCATGAAGTCATTGCCGAACCAGTTGGCGGCGATGGCGTCAAAGCCGCCATAGCGGTTGGCCAGCAGCGTCAGCATCAGGGGCACTGCGATAACACCGAGGCAGACCTGGAAGAAGTCGGTGATGGTGGCAGCCCACAGGCCGGAGATGAAGGTGAAGCACAGGATCACGGCGAACACAATCAGGGTGACCATGGTGGTGTTCCAGCCGGTATAGCCAACGATGGAGGAAACGCAGGAGACGATGTTGTTGGCCAGGATGCCGCACATGCCGATCACGCTGGTGACGGCGACGACCGGGCGAATCTTGGCGGAATAACGCATCTCCAGGAACTCCGGCAGGGTCTGTGCGCCGTTCAGGCGGACAAACTTGCCCCACAGCACGCCATAGAGCAGCAGGCCGCAAACGCCGTAGATCAGGCCCCATGCCAGAGAGGTCTTCAGACCCATCTGAATGGCAAAGCCCGGAGCCAGTGCAACGGTGGTACCGGCAAAACCGATGGCGATGACGCCCATCATATTGATAAAGGTGGAAACCTCGCGTCCAGCGAGGACGTAGTCCGCAGCCTCGGACACCCAGCGCTTGGCATAGAAGCCACAGCCGACCAGGATAGCGATAAAGACTACGAACATAATGACAAATACTGTATTAGCCATAATAGCTCCTCTCTGCTATCTTTTCTCTTTTCAAAAATGCCTCCGGATCAGGAAGCGATCACTTCTCCTCGTCCAGGATGGCGATCACGCGGGACCAACCGGCACTGCCGCCCTTGACCGGGATTGGAAGGGCATAGACGGTGTAGCCGTAATCGGGGAGAGACTCCAGATTGGTCAGCTTCTCGATGTGGCAGTAGGCTCTGTGCCGACCGGCGCGATGGGCTTCCCAGAGGATGGAGTTGTCGTGAGATTTCTGGAATTCCTGTCCCTCGTAGGGCAGCGGCACATCCCAGCTCCAGCCGTCCGTGCCGACCACATGAACGCCCTGCTCCACCATCCAAAGGGTGGCTTCGCTGCTCATGCCCGCACCCGCAACCAGATACTCCTTGGTGCCCCAGCGCTTGTCCGCGCCGGTGTTCAGCAGAACGATGTCGCCAGGCTTCAGGCTGTAGCCGATCTTGTTCAGATAGTCCTTCACATCCTGCGCGGTGATCTTGTAGCCGTCCGGCTTATCCCGGAAATCCAGCTTAACGCCGGGGCCGATGCACCACTCCAGCGGTACCTCGTCGATCGTCCACGCCTTCTCGCCGCCGGGGATCACGTCCTCGTTCTGGGTGGGATAGTAATGCCAGGGGGCGTCAAGATGGGTGCCGGAATGGGTGCACATCTGCACGAAGTCGATGGCCCAGCCATTGCCGTTCGGCAGATCTTCCATGGTCGCGCCGGGGAAATACTTGGGCATCTCCTCCGCCGTATCCTTGTGGTCGCGGCGCTGAATGTGGGGGATCTGAATCTCGGGATCGCTGGGCAGGTCCTCTTCCAGCAGCATGGTCAAATCGATGATCTTCATTGCTTTCACTCCTTTTCTCGTCTTTTCAATAACTGTCCGATTTGAAACTGCCCCCATTATAGGCAAGCTTTACGGGCGGCGCAAGAGCGCCAAAAACGACTGAAACCATTGAAAATACTGGTTTTTTCCATTTTTCGCTTTCCGAAGTATGTGTGGAAAAGCTGACACTTTTCTTTATCTTCCCCCAAAGAGCTTACCGGTGCAGGCAGTTTGCCGTTCTGTCCGCTTTTCCTTACATGCAAGGTTTTTATAACAGATAGGCGATCCGAACTTTTTCGCGACCTTGGGGTAGAAAGTTATTTTTGGAGGTTCTGATAAATCCGACCCGCAAATTCTGTCTAACTTACAGATGCGCCCCCGCTGGCGCCGAAAATGCCGCAATGATATAATAAAAGCGTAATAATTTCAAGGAAAACGGGAGGCGGCGCGGGATGCAGGAGAATGAATTTGCCACGGAATTCGTAGAAAATTTCAACATGGCTGTTCTGGACAAGGAGGGCCGATACTGCTACGTCAGTCCGAAGTGGGAGCAGTACACCGGGATCTGCCGGGAAGAGGCGCTGGGGCAGCAGGTGCTGGCCGTAATACCGGAGTCCAAGGCGCTGGAGTGCCTGCACACCGGCAAACCGATCACCGTTCAGACCGTGACCCATCACGGCGTACCCGCCTTCACCTCTTACTTCCCCCGCTTTGACGCGCAGCGTCAGATCAACGGGGTCTTTATTTATGTCATCGCCGACGGACTCATCAACGCCCGGGACCTGGTGCGGCAGATGAACACGCTGTCCAACGAGGTGGAGTTTTACCGCAGCGAGCTGTCCCGGGAGCGCGGCGCCCGCTATTCGCTGGAGAACATCATCGGCAGCAGCTCGGTCATGAAGGCAGTCCGGCAGAAAATCCTTCAGGCCGCCCGCTCCTCCTCCACTGTGTTAATCGAAGGGGAGACCGGCACCGGAAAAGAGCTGATCGCCCACGCCATCCACGCCATGAGTCCCCGCTCCGCAGAGCGGTTTGTGCGGGTCAGCTGTGCCGGCATTCCCGCCCAGCGCATGGAGGCGGAATTTTTCGGCGAAAAGGGCAATTCCCACGACACCCCGTCAAGGGACGGGCAGCCGGGGCGCTTTGCATTGGCCAATCACGGCTCTCTCTTTATTGATGAGGTCAATCTGCTCTCCTCCACCATCCAGCCCAAATTGCTGCGGGTCTTGCAGGAGCAGGCGCTGGACGTCCCGGACAGCGGATCATCCACTCCCATTGATGTGCGTCTCATGGCTGCCTCTGCGCTGCCGCTGGAACAGTTGGTTCAGGCCGGGCAGTTCCGCGCAGACCTCTTTTACCGGCTGGATGTGATCCGCATTGTCGCGCCGCCGCTGCGGGAGCATCTCGAGGATCTGTCGGAGCTGACAGAGGAGCTGATCGCCCGGCTCAACCGCCAGCTCGGTCTGTCCGTGGAGGGCGTGACCGAGGAGGTCATCCACATGTTTCAGGATTATTCCTGGCCGGGCAACATCCGGGAGCTTCAAAACGTGCTGGAAACGGCCATGAACTCCGCCTCCGGTCCGATTTTGCAGGTCGCGGATTTCTACCGCCTGGCGCAGGCCATCAGCGCCCAGCGCTACCAGCTCGCCCAGCCCCACAAGGACTTCAGCCTCCGCTCCGCCAAGCAGACCTTTGAGGCTGGCATCATCCGGGACGCGCTGGCCTACACCAAGGGCAACCGCGCCAGCGCTGCCCGGCTGCTGGGCATCTCCCGCACAGTGCTCTACCAGAAAATGCAGCAGCACAACCTGAAGTAATGCCTCTCCTCCCGGCCGCCGTCCGGGCCTCTGCCGCTTCCGCCCCAGCAGTTCAGCGCTGCGATGGTGGAGGCTTTCAAAGACCGGCTGAAGAACGACTAAATCTGAGTAAAACAAAAAGAGCTATCTGACTTCTCTAACAGAAATCAGATAGCTCTTTATTCTTGGATAATCTAAAATGTTGTCATTTTGTTGTCACGGGGCAATTCCGCAACGCAAAAGTCCAGCATTTTCAAGGCTTTTTGGCCTTTCGGGTATTATTCCCACTCGCCAAGTGGAAACGCACTCTAAACTTTTTTGTATAGACCGTTTGATTCCATTTGGCTTTATTTGATACCAATTACCCCAATCCTATGGGGTATCCGACTTTCTGCTATCAAAAAGCTATCAGGGGATGCTATCAATAGCAATGATGATTCTATGCTTGATTACCTAATTATTCATAGTCAATTAATCGTTTGAGTTCATCTGCATATTTTATCATAATATCATTGGTTTTTTTCAAATCGTCAACCAACGGCTGATATTCAGGATACGTTCTCTGTATTTCTTGCGGAGTTGCCGTTGCGTCGGATAAGGTGCTGTTGTACCAAGCCCTATACTTTGCTTGCCACGCGGTCAGATGAGGTCTTAGACCGTTGTTTAGAACTTTCGTGGTTATATCGATTAAGCCCTTGGCATCACTAATTCTATTCGCAGGAATATTTGCGAGAAGCGTCCTGATAACCTTGAACGCTTCATACCACGAATCGTAAATCTCACTCATAGGTCAGAGTGATACGCCGCCCTTCGTGTCGAACCTTGTTTTCATAGCGGACGTGGTATTCATCCAACAGTCTGCCAGACTTGACATTCAAATACTTGCTCAGTGCATTTGCTGCCATGCCGACGTGAACGGCATCGGAAAGCTCTGAGGGCGAGCCTGTCCATACCGGCTGATCTGCGGATACCAGCCTTGAAACAGATTCCAGAACATGATCGGGCGGCTCTTTGTGCAGCTCGTTTTCCACCTTTTCAAGATTCCAGATCTGCGTGTCGGCATCCTTTTTCAGATAGAGGATCTGATCCTGCTGGTCGCGCCCGACCACGTCGATGGTTGCCTCCAACGCCGTGCGCTTTTTCTTCTGCATGAGCAGTGAACCGTCCGCGCAGCCAAGCAGTCCCGTTGTCCCGGAGATCATCTCGAAGCTGTCACCGGCTGGCTGTTTGCGGGTGTGATGGACGGTCAAGACGCAGATGCAGTGCTTGTCGGCAAACTGCTTGAGCTTGCCGATGATTTCATAATCGCTGGCGTAGCTGTACGCCTCGCCGCCGACTTCCCGGATCTTCTGCATGGTGTCGATGATAATGAGTTTGGTGTCGGGATGCTCGCGCACGAAATTTTCAAGCTGTTCGTCCAGCCCATTTCCGATCTTGCCTGCCGCAGTTGCAAAGTGCAGCCGGTCGGTGTCATCGACACCGTACATCATGAACATACGGCTCTGGATGCGCTGAAAATCGTCCTCCAAGGCAAGGTACAGCACCGTGCCGGGATGAACTTCGTAGCCCCACAATGCTTTGCCAGTGCTGACATGATAGGCGATCTGCGTCACCAGAAATGATTTGCCGATCTTCGGCGCACCTGCGAGGATGTACGCGCCCGCGTAGAGCAAGCCGTCGATAATGGGCGGCCTGCTCTGATACGCGGTC
>USIZ01000061.1 GCA_900554855.1 uncultured Eubacteriales bacterium
CAGCCCGGAGTCGGTCTCGTCCAGCAGAGCCAGCTTGGTTTTTAGCATCAGCAGCTGGAGGATCTCGGCCTTCTTCTTCTCGCCGCCGGAGAAGCCCACGTTCAAATAGCGGTCGGCGTAGGCGGGATCCATGCCCAGCGCCTCCATCTGGCGGCTCAGCTCCCGGCGGAAGGAGAGCACCTTCACGTCCTTTCCGGTGACCGCGCTCTGAGCGGTGCGCAGGAAAGCCTCCAGCGTCACGCCGGGGATCTCCTCGGGGGTCTGGAAGGACAGGAACATACCGGCCCGGGCGCGCACATCGGCGCCCTCATGGGTGACGTCCTGACCGCGGAAGAGGATCTGGCCGCGGGTGACCGTGTAGCGGGGATCGCCCATCAGGGCGGACATCAGGGTGGACTTGCCGGCGCCGTTGTGACCCATCAGAACGTGGGTCTCGCCGGGACATACCGTCAGATTCAGGCCGTCCAGCAGAACCTTCTGCTCCTCACCGACCGTCACCTGTAAATCTTTCACTTCCAGCAGCGGACTGCTCATAGGAAACACCTCCATAAAAAGTAACCGAACCGCCTGCAAAACGGGCGTTTTTCGGATATGTCATTGGTTGTCTCTAGAATACTATACTATTTTTGTAGGAATTGCAAGAGCAAAACAAAAAATACTATTAAAAAAATAGGGAATGACCGCCGGTGGGGCCGTCCACCATTCACAAGCGGTCTCCCGGCCGCATAAACTGCGCCAAACGACTACGAGGAGGCAGAGCCATGTGCGGCATTGCGGGATTTTGTGAGTTTCGGCGGGATAACCGGACGCCGGAGTGGGGCGAGGCGGCCTTTGCCATGGGGGAGACGCTCCGGCGGCGCGGGCCGGACGACGACGGGGTGTGGCAGTGCCGCGCATGCGCCTTCGCCCACCGGCGGCTGGCGGTCATCGACCCGGAGCACGGCAGTCAGCCCATGGTGCGCGCCCTGCCCGGGGGCGAGTGTGCCCTGTGCTACAACGGGGAGCTCTACAACACCCCCCAGCTGCTCCGGGAGCTGGAGGAGCGGGGCGTGGCGCTGGAGACCTGGTCGGACACGGAGGTGCTGCTGTGGCAGTGCATCCTGTTCGGGGCGGCGGCGGTGGAGAAGCTGGAGGGCATTTTCGCCTTTGCCTTCTGGGACGGGCGCAGCCGCACCCTGCTGCTGGCCCGGGACCGGGTGGGCGTCAAGCCGCTGTTTTATGCCTTTCAGGGCACCACGCTGGTGTTCGGCAGCGAGCCAAAAGCGCTGTTCGCCTACCCGGGGCTCACGCCGAAGGCGGACACCGAGAGCTGGCAGGAGGTGCTGGCCCTGTCCCCCGCCCGGACGCCGGGGCACGGCGTATTTGCCGGGGTGCGGGAGCTGCGGGGCGGCCATCTTCTGCTGATGGACGAAAACGGCACGCTGGAGCGGTGCTGGTGGACGCTGGAGAGCCGGGTACATACGGAAAACTACGAGGACACCGTCGTCCACCTGCGCACGCTGCTGGAGGGGGCCATCCGCCGCCAGCTGGTCAGCGACGTGCCGCTGGCCACCCTGCTCTCCGGCGGGCTGGACTCCTCGGTCATCACCGCCGTGGCCGCCCGGGCCTATGAGGCGGCGGGGGATCCGCCGCTGGAGACTTATTCCTTTGACTACACGGACAACGAGAAGTACTTCAAGCCCTCCTCTTTTCAGCCCGACGCAGACTGGCCGTGGGTGGAGCGGATGCGGGAGGCCTTCGGCACCCGTCACACGGTGCTGACCTGCCCCATTCCGGCGCTCACGCGGGAGCTGATCCCCGCCATGAACGCCCGGGATCTGCCCGGCATGGCGGACGTGGACTCCTCTCTGCTCTGGTTCTGCCGTCAGATCCGGCGGCGCAACACGGTGGTCATCTCCGGCGAGTGCGCGGACGAGATCTTCGGCGGCTATCCCTGGTTCCACCGTCCGGAGATGCTGCACGCGGAGACCTTCCCGTGGAGCATGGACTTTTCCGCCCGCACGGAGGTGCTGCGCAGTGAGGTCGTCCAGGCGCTGGAGCTGGAGGACTACGCCCGGCTTCGCTGCCGCGCCTCCCGGGCGGAGACGCCGAAGCTGGACGGAGAGAAGCGGGAAGAGGCCTGCCGCCGCGAGATCGGCTGGCTCAATTTGCAGTGGTTTATGCAAAATCTGTTGGAGAATATGTTTGCACAACAATGAGCAAAGAATCAGGCCGACACTGGACAAGCCATCTCAAAGAGAGGATGGCTTATCATGCACAACATTGACCAGGTGATCCGCAGCATCAGCGGACACTATGACCGGCGCTGCTACGAGGCGCTGCATCTGGCGATTCAGCTCACGCTGGAGGCTCTGCCCGCCCGGCCACTCATGAAGGAACTTGCCCTGGAGGCCGCCCGGCAATGCGTCCGGCCTATGACGGCGCAGGCCGTACTGCGGGCATTGGAACGAGCGACGGCGGATATCTGGGCCTGCGGCTGCCGGGCACGGCTAGAGCAGATCTACGGCCGTCCGCTGCTCGAACCGCCCACCGCGAAGAACCTCATCTTCACGCTGGCGGAATACTGCGGGAATGGGACCGACCACACCTATGTCCTGACGGAACAGCAGCTCAAGCGGCTGCTGCAGGTGCTCAGGTAGGAATCTGCCCCTGGGACGTGAACCGCATCGCGTCCGTGGCCAGCATATCAATGAACTCGGACGGGATCGGCTGGGTGCTGATCGGGTACCCGGCGATCTCCGACAGATAGGCTGGATTGCAGTCCCACGCCCGCTTGACCACCGTGCGAATATTCCGTTCGGCGGCATACCGGGTCTGGCCGCACAGCTGCGCCACCTTGGCATAGATGCGCGTCGTCACCATCCGCAGGCAATCCTCATCCTCCAGCACCAGCCAGACCGCCGCGATCGTGGCCTCAAAGCCCCGGTAGGTGCGGGGCACGCCCAGCCTCGGCAGGACGTTCGCGACACGCTCCAGCTGCCGCCTGCGCACATCATCAGTGGGAGATAAATAGTCGAACTTCATCTGAATCACACTCCTTTTTGTTGTCTGCCGTCATTCTAAAACGGAAAAAGGAGTCCGTCCACAAACTCGACCACATTCGACAGTCTCGACAAAACTTCGTCAAAAAACGACAAATTTCACCGTTTGGCGGCGGAGATCATAGAAAATAACGCACCCGCCAATGACCGGATGCCCTTTGTCATCCTCATCGCGGGTGCGGTTTTGTTGCGCTCTGCCGGTCTCCACACCGGGAGTACAGAACAGGATAAATCTTGCTTTTTTTGCCTTACTTTGTTATCATGGAGGCGGCCGGGGTAAGGCTCCCGGTCGCCTCTGCCTTACGAGGCTGTGAGCGGTTCTGTTCGAGGGGAGCCGCTCACTTTTTATTCCTTGACCTTAATATAGAACCAATCCATAAAGAAAAAGCGCCCGGGGCACTCCCGGGCGCTTCTCTGTTTATACTGCTTATACTGCAATTTTCAGACGCTCTGCGTATATTTCAGCGCGATCCAGCCTGCACCGCTCTTGAGCTTGCCCCAGAGGGTGCCACAGTTGTTGTACTCGTCCACGATGGTGTAGACCTCACCCCTGCGCACCTGCGTGGCGACGGCGCTGGAGGCGCTGTGGTCGCGGCGCACGTTGAGGGTAGATGCGGTGATGCGGACATGATAGCCGGTCTGCTGGGCGGGCGCAGCGCCCGTCTGAGCTGCGGTCTGGCCGGTGATGCCCCGCACAATGGCGGCGGCCATTTTGTCGGCGTCAAAGCGCTGCGCATCCGCGGCGGAGTCCACAAAGCAGCACTCCACCAGCAGCGCGGGGGCGGTGGTGTGGCGGAGCACATAGAGGTTCTTGCGCTCCTTCACGCCGCGGTTGCGATAGCCAAGCTCGGCGATGGCCGCGCAGATTTTGACGGCATAGCCCGCCGCAGCGCCGGTGTCGGAGTACACCAGCACCTCGGTTCCGGTGCCGCCGCCGGAATTCAGGTGAATGCTCACATCCAGATCAGCCGCATGGGCATTGCATGCGTGGACGATGTTGGCCAGGTTCTGACCCTGAGTGCGGCCGGAGTCGTCGGTGCAGTCAAAGACGGTGTGCCCCAGCGCCCGGAGCTTGGCGATGACCTGCGCGGTGACGGCTCTGTCCTCGGTCACCTCATCCAGATACCCGGACGCACCGGGGACAATGCGGTTGTGACCGCCATGTACGTTGATAACCATATTCTTAGTTCCTCCTGATTCTCATTTGAGTTTGGGCAGCTTGTCCGCCGGGATTTTCACATTGCCGACGATACCGGCGAAATAGCCGTCCGGGAATTTGATGGTCGGCACCGTCACGCTGATTTTCGGTAGCGGCGGCAGCTTGGGCGGCTTGTACGCCGGGGTGACGGCGGCCGCAGAGCCGACAAGGCAGACCGTCAGCAGCAGGGCGGCGATCAGGTATTTCAGCTTCTTCATACGGGTTCCTCCTTTGATTCTTTCGGGGGGCAGACTCATACCTCCACCTCGGGCAGGCCAGCCACGCTGGTCAGCAGACTCAGCACGCCCGCCAGCACCGACGCGCTGACCACGGCCACCCAGTTCACGTCCCCCAGCACTGCGCTGGTGCCGATGGTGGCCACGGCGGTCTGAGCGATGGTTTTAATTGCGCGGATGCCCGCCGCCCTGCACCACGTTTTCCAGTTTTCTTTCATCTGTGTTCTTCCTCCAGGTCTGCGATCCTGTGATTGATGACCTTGATCTGCTCCTCCACGACCGGCATCCGTCGGGCAAAGCTGTTATGTTCCCGCACCTCACGGGTCAGCTCCTCCAGTTTGGTGTCCGTAATGGCGCGGCTGCGGCTGTTGGCGATCAGCGATGCCAGCAGCGTGACCGCACCGCTGATGACTGCGGCAATAATTGCTTCCATTTGATCGCTCCTTTACTTCCACCTTCCCAGCACCAGCACCGCCACGGTAAGCGCATCTGCGCCTCCAAAGCTGCCGGAGGGGCTGTGCACAAAGACGCGGGCATTTTTGTTATCGCCCTGCGGGACGATCTTGACGTTCCAGCCGAGCGCCACACCGGAATTGCTCCCGACACCTTCCAGCGTTCCGAAGGCAGCCACGCCGGCTTGCAGGGTGAACGGGTAACTCACCCACTTTTCCAGCACGGATGCGGCGGAATACTTCGTCGTCACGTTGCACCACAGCAAGGCAAGGCCGGAAGTATATTTAATATACTTCCATTCGCCGCTTGTCCCGGATTCGGCCACATGGTCGGCAACCGCATTTCCCCCGACGGACAGCTTCCCCGTCACGGCAAGCGATCCGGTGACGGTTCCACCCGTCACCGGCAAAAATTTTCCCTTCAGCTTTGCCCAGAAATGAGCAAGTCCGGTCTCATTGAGATAGGCCATAGTCCAGCCTCCTTACTTGGCAACGATTCCATCAATATCAGCATTGCTGATCGTATCCACCGCAAAGGTGCCGCCCAGATCGTCCCAGACGGTGCCGTTCCAGGCGTAATTCCTGCCGTCGCTCTCCACGTTGTACACATCGCCGGACACCTGCCCGGAGGAGGGCAGTTTGTCATAGGTCGCCACACTGCCCCGATAGATGTAGGCATTTGCGATGTCGGCCTTCTTGGCGTAGGTGCTGGCCTCGCCAAAGGCCGCCAGCTTGGAGTAGTCCGCGGCGCTCATCAGGCCCGCTTTAGACGCGCTGGCATTGGCATAGGTGGTATTTGTGGGCGTGGCCCAGGTACCGTCGCCGCGCAGGAACTGCGCCTGTTTTCCGGCGGCAGGGGCAGGTACAAGACCATGCGCACCTGCGGCGGAGCCGGTCGCACCCTTCATGTCGGCATAGGTCGTATTCGCGGGCGCAGCCCAGGTGCCGTCGCCGCGCAGGAACTGGGCCTGCTGGCCTTTTGCAGGCTGGGGTACAAGACCCTGTGCGCCGTCCGCCATGGAGGACGCACCGCCCATCACGCTATAAGTGGTGTCCTTATCCGCGCCCCAGACAGCAGTGCCGTCGGCGCTCCAGCGCAGGATCTGCCCGGCGGCACCGCCGGACGGAATGTGCTTATTGCCACTGGAGGCGGGGTGCGTGTAGTTATTGGCCTTCGCGGCGATGCCCGCCAGCTTGGACTTTTCCTCGCCGGTGTAGTCATTGGTGCTCAGGCCCTTGCCCTCTACCTTATCCACCTTGCCCGCAAACACAGTCTTGAGCTTCTGCCAGAAATACAGCAGGCCGTCAGAATCGAGATATTTTGCCATGGTTACAACTCCTTAAATAGTAGAATTTCAATTTCACTGTTGGTAAGCGGCTGTGCGTCATCCTTCCAGCAGGTATCCCGGTCAGTGGCCGACTTCTTCGCCAGTATCTGGCCGCTGCTGCCGCCCGCCGGGACGCCCACCGCGTCGATATGCGCATAGAGTTTATCGATCCAGTTCTGCTCCGCGTCCGGCGGGTCTCCGGCAGCTCCGATGCTCTTGACCGTCTCCGTGCGCCACACCTCGCTCTTGGCGATATGGCCGCCGAAGTGGTATTGCAGCTCCACCTCACCCCGGCCCCATATTGCCGTATCGGTCTGAGACACATCCCAAATGAGGTTATGTCCGTCTGTCGAGACGGGCACCGGGTAAGCACTTGCGCCGTTCGGGCGCTTGCAGAGCAGGATAAATTCTCCGCTGGACCCGAACTCCTGCACCCAGCTGTCGATGGGAAACACGCAGCGCACCACATCCGTCCCCGCCCGGCCGATGGGAAGGACCGTCAGACCGGGCCGCACGATGATGACCCGCATGGCTCACCCCTCCACAATACTGTCAATCGCGCTGTCTGCGATGGTATTGGAGGTGAGCACATAGCCGCTTCCGTCCTTGACCCCCCGATACTCAGCCTTGATCGCGTCCAGCAGAGCGTCCGCCTGCCTGGCGATCTGAGCTGTGGGCAGTCCGGTCACCCCGTCCCGCATCAGGCCGCACACCTGCTCGTTGAGCCGGGTGTCGGTGACATCCGCCACCTTGACGACGGTGCTTCCTGCTGCGACCAAAACGGTATACAGGCCCAGCTCGTAGACAAGCTCGGTCTGCACCACATCCGGCGCAGCGGCGGCGGAGCCGGGTGTGCCGGTCTTGACTACCAGCTCGGATTTGTTTTCCGCCTTGTCATAGCGGAGCACGATGCGGTCCGTGCGGGGCTTGGAGCTGTCCGCCATCGGGATGGCCAGCGCCAGCACCTCCCGGTTGCAGATGCTCTTGCCTGCAAATCTGGTGTTGCGCACCCACGCAAGGCCGGGGCCGATGGTCACGGTCCGGTCGGCGGTGATGCTCAGGTCAAAGCAGTCATCTGCCGCATAAATTCCGCTGATGCGGGTGCTCAGATAGGTTTCCGCATCTTCCG
>USIZ01000062.1 GCA_900554855.1 uncultured Eubacteriales bacterium
GCCAGCTTGGCAAACTCGATGGTGTCCTCAATGGTGTAACCGATGGCGCTTTCGCCGGTATAGCCCATGGGCTGCTCGCCCGGACACTGAACCTCGGTGATGAAACTGGGGCCGAGGGCGCGTTTCACGGCGGCATAGGCGTCGATGACCAGCTTCATCCGCCCGGCCACGCTGCCGCCGTACTCGTCCTGACGCTCGTGCTCAGCGGGCACCATGAAGGAGTCCACCCGCATGGTCACGCCGTCATAGCCCAGATCGCGGTACATGGTGACCTTTTCCACAAAGGCGTCAATGATCTCGTGCATCCGGTCGGCGGGCATCATCTCGGTCATCTCGGGAGGCATACCGGGGAAGCCGTGGCCGGGACCGCCGTTCAGGGAGTAGCCCTTGGGAAACTTCAGGTCGGTGGACAGGATCAGCTTGCTGCCGTAGAAATGCACCTCATCGGCCATCTGGCTGATGTAGTTGTGCACGGCGGGATTATTCATGTCGAAATACTGCATATGTCCCATGTCCAGCTTGGGATTGTCCCGGGGATGGGGGTGATCCCACTCGGCCAGCGTCACGATGGCCGCACCGTTGCGGGCCAGAGCACCGGTAAAGGACACATAGCCCTCGGCGGGGAAATCCTCGGGCCCCTGCAGGAAGTGGGGAGAGGCATTGGGGAACACCATGCGGTTTTTCAGGACGGTGCTGCCGATGCGCACCGGGGACAGCAGCGCTGCGTAGCGTTTGCTCATATTCAAAGATCCTCCTTATAAAATGACGAATTTCGCCGATCTTTAGAGTTCAATAGTAAGTATACGCTGATTTTGTACCCGACGTCCAATGCAAAAAGGGGAGCGAACCATCTGTTTTGCGGATAAGCAACTCGATCTCGTTTGTGTATTATATTATCCACAAACGAGATTGTACGATGCAAAAAACATCATGTATAATAGAGGCAATATGAATCATCTGCCCGCCGGGCAGGACGAGAGAAAAAAGAAAGCGGTGAAACCATCCCATGGAAACTTCAAAGAAAACGGAGCTGTTTACCTCTATCTGGAACAGCAGCTTTATACGCATCCTGATCTACGCACTGCTCTGTCAGTTCACCATGAGCATCACCAACACGGTGCTGCCCCTTTACGTCATTAACGGCCTGGGCCGCTCCACGGCGGACAGCGGCCTGCTGGGCACCATGTTCACCATCGGCAGCGTGTGCTGCCGCTTCTTTGCCGGATATATCTCCGACCGCTTCGGCCGTCGGGTGACGCTGGTGTTGGGTGCGGGTATTATCAGCGTTTCCCTGTTCGTGATGGGCTTTCAGTCCACCTTCATTATGCTGCTGGTATTCAAGGTCATTCAGGGCATTGGCAATGCGCTGAACTCCACTACATCCAACGCCGTGGCCGCCGAGGTGCTGCCCCGGGATAAGGTGGGCCAGGGCATCGGTTACTACTCCCTGCACTCCATGGTCACTAACGCGATCGGCCCCAGCCTCTGCCTGGCTTTGATGGGCGTGGGCGTCGTGGCAGCCAGCGGCGCCGGTCAGAATTACACCCTGCCCATGGTCGTGGGCGGTGTGATGGGCCTGGTGGCCACGCTGATCGGCCTGTCCCTGAACTATGAGAAGAAGCTCTATGCCATCCATCCCGAGATGCGCAAAAAGCCCACTGGCATCCATATCACCGACTTCATCGAGCGCCGCGCTCTGCTGCCCGCCCTGATGATGTTCTTCACCGCCTTTTCCTCTGGCGCCGGTGTTTACATGATCGTGTTTGCCACCGACTATCAGTTCTCCACCGTCGGTATTTACTACATCATCAACGCACTGGTCAGCGTGGGCGTCCGCTTTGCCTTTGGCTCCAAGTTCGACGGTCTGCGCCCCCGCACCGTGGCCACCATTGCTATTGTGCTGAATGTCATCTCCTATGCGCTGCTGGGCTTCACGCTGAGCGAGTGGGCCTTCATTCTATCTGCCGTGCTCATGGGCATTTACCAGTCCATGCTGACCCCCACCTTCAACGCCATGGCGATGAAGATGGCGCCCGAAAGCAGAAGCGGCGCGGCCAGTTCCACCTACTGGCTGGGCTTTGACGGCGGTATGGCCGTCGGTATGCTGTTCTTCGGCGTCATCATCGACTGGGGCAGCTATCCCGCCGCATTCCTCTTTGCCGCTGCCTATATGGCCATTTTTGGAATCGTGGCGTTCTTCATCCTGCGCAAAGTCAAGCCGCTGCGCGAGATCCAGAACCCGACCGAATAAGCTGCAATTTCCCCTCTTCTTCCTTCTTCTGCGCCGGCACGGTTCTGTGCCGGCGCACTCTTTTCCGGGCGGTGCGGTTGAAAAGGAGAAATGGGCGTGTTATAATCATAATGCTATGTAAAAATAAGATTGCACGATTCATTTTTTGAGTGAGAGAGTGTTTGCAAAAGTGCCGTACAGCACTTTTTGGGAGATCAGGGGAGAGACATCAAGATGAAAATCGAACAACTGGAGCGCTTCCTTGTGGTTGCGGACTGCCTGAATTTTACCACTGCGGCAGATCAGCTCTATGTGGGCCAGTCCACCATCAGCCGTCAGATCGCCGCGTTGGAGGACGAGCTGGGTGTCACGCTGCTCATCCGCGGCCCGCGTTCGGTGGAGCTCACCGAGGCCGGGCGCGTGATGCAGGAGGAGGGCGTCAAGCTGCTGAAGTACATTGAGCAGCTCAAAAAACGGGTGCAGACCGCCGGGCGGGGGACCATGGGCACCCTGCGGGTCACCTCCATTCCCGCCTATGTGCCGGTGCTGACTGAGCTTCAGGACAAGACGACGGAGATCTACCCGAATCTCCAGTTGGAGTTCAGCCGTACCAGCTACGACCAGATCCCCCATCAGCTGGACATTGGGGCGATAGACATTGGCCTGACCTTCTCCTTCTGGGATCATATGGATCCGGCCTATGAACGTCTTGCGGTCGCACCGGAGCATTTCAGCATCCTGTGCAGTAAGCGGCATTGGGCCGCGCAGAAGGCGGAAACGGGCATTCACATTGATGAGCTGAGGGATCAGGAGTTTTACTTTGGCCGGGATGGGCTGCACCTGTGCGTGCATCCGCAGGATTTTGAAAACAGCGTTGTCACTGCGGCGAGCAGAAGCCCCTTTGCGTCGCTGGAGGATATGCTGATGCAGCTGAATGTCAGCTCCGGCGTGGCGGCCCTGCCCTCGGTGGTGGCCAATACGATCCACGACAATCTGGCGGTGGTGCCGCTGGCGGATCCGGAGTTCAACTGCGAGCTGATCCTGCTTTGGCGCAAGGATAATAAGTCCCCGGCGCTGGCCAGATTCCTCGAGGTCGTCCATCGCTATCTGAACGAAAAAGCGGAATAAAACACAAAGAGCGCCCGGATGCAATGCATCCGGGCGCTTTGGTCTGCCTCAAAGTATTCTGTGTATTTACCTGCGCACAGCGGCAGGCATCTTTTCTTGGAAATGAAGGCATTTCCGAGTTCAAACACCCCTGACCCGACGGGTCAGGGGTGTTTGATTGAGAAAAGAGAGAAACTGCGGGCGGGGGGAACGTCCCGCAAGAGAGAAAAGCGGAGCGAAAGGGGGAGCGCACTCAGCTCAGAATCGTCTTGCGCACACCGGCCAGATAGAGCACGGTGATGGCTACGGCGATCACATAGGGATACCAGAACTGGCCCGTCATAATGCCAGTGATAACGGTGACAATGCTGAGGGGGATGACGCTCATACCCAGCGAACGGCACAGGCTCAGGCTGTCCTGATTGAGGGCATCCTTGCCGGCGATGATCTCCAGCAGGCTATCGATAATGCCGGTGAGCATATAGCAGGCCATAATGGCAATGTTGACATCCGGGTCCTCGTCGGCGGCCAGCAATACCTGGAAAACAGTAAAGTAGACCATTGTCAGCAGCGATGCGATGCCGCAGGCAATGTGAAGGCCGCTTGCCGCCTTCAGCAGGGGATGAGTTTTCATAGTGAGGTTACGCTTCCCTTCGTGATTTGATATGCGGCGCTCAGATCAGACCGGCAATGCCCAATGCGGACTGGTTCAGCCGCATCAGGTTGGCCACCTTTTTGCAGTCGCCCAGCATATAGAAGCAACCCTTGGCCTCGGCATAGGTCATGGCCTCGTCGGTCTTGGCCTTCATGCCGGCGGAGATGACCACGCTGTCGGCCTCCACCAGATGCTCCTGCCCGTCCGCATCCACATAGGTGACGCCTTCGGGAGAGATCCTGGTGACCTTGGCGTTGGTGGTCATGACCAGACCATGCTCGTCCTCGTCCCGGGTCCATGCCCGAATGAACAGAGAGCGATAGTGGGTGGGGGTGCAGTCGGCAGCCCGAGTGTCGGTCATTTCCAGAACGGTGACCTGATGACCGTTTTCGCTCAGGTGCATTCCGGTCTCGACGCCGATCTCACCGCCGCCGACGATGACTACGCGCTTGCCCAGCTTGTCCATGTTGTCATAGGCGGCCACAGCGGAGATGACATTGGGACCGTCGATGCCAGGGATGGGGGGCATGGCGGGGGCGGAGCCGACAGCGGCAATGACATAATCATACTCCTCGCGGTTCAGTTGGTCAACCGTGGGGGCGCAGTTCAGATGCACATTGACGCCGTGCTTATAGGTCTGATGGATCAGATAGTTTTTGTAGTCCCGCAGCGGCCACTTGAACCAGACGTGGTCGGCGCAGTTGAGCAGACCGCCCAAGCGCCCGCTCTTTTCGTACAGATCCACCTTGTGGCCGCGTTCGGTCAGCATAATGGCCAGCCGCATACCGGCAGGGCCGCCGCCGATGATGCCGACGCGCTTGACTCCGCCGGGGGCGTCAAACATGCGGTCGATCTTATGCTCGTAGCTCCAGGTCGGGTTGACGGAGCAGGCGTCGATCCAGGGATCGTGGGCGCCGGAGCGGTGGCACTTGTTGCAGCGCAGGCAGGGGGTGATGTCGTCCGGGCGGCCCTCGTAGACCTTCTTGCCGAACTGAGGGTCGGCGATAAAGGCACGGGCCATGGAGATCAGATCTGCCTTGCCCTCGGCGATGACGGACTCCATGTCGTCGGGGTCGGTATAGCCGCCCATGGTCTCGATGATGACCCGGTTGGGGCGGTCGGCGATTCCGGCGCGGATGGCGGCGCAGGCCTCGGCGTAGGGCATTTTTGGCTCGAACTGGGTGACATGGCGGGGATCGATCTCGTCGCCGTAGACGCCGACGATGTCCGCCAGACCCTCCAGCATTTTGCAAGCCTCAATGGCGTCCTCCAGCGTCCAGCCGCCCTCCTGGGCCTCGGGCACGGTGATATTGGTGGAGATCAGGAAGTCCTTGCCACAGGCCTTCTTGACGGCGCGGCACACGTCCATGATGAAGCGCATCCGGTTTTCCAGACTGCCGCCGTACTCGTCCTTGCGCTTATTGGTCAGCGGGCTCAGGAAGCGGGTGTTGCCGATGATAATGCCGTCGATGCCGAGGCTCTTGAGCAGCAGCGCCTGATCCACCGCCAGCTTGGCGGCATCCTGCAATACTTCCTTGGGATAGGGCTTGGAGTAATGCTGGCCGAACATCTCGCAGAAGGGGTCGCCCATGATGTACATACTGAGCACGCCGTCAGACACGTCGTAGAACTCCGGGGCCTCGCCGGGCTTGAAGGAGGAGCCGACGGTCATGGGCAGGTTGAGCATCAGCGGCGCAAGGCATAGGGAGTTATAAAGATGGATGCCGTCGGCCACCTGACATACATAGTGCTGGTTGAAGTTGTTGGAGACGTTATAAGGGGGCATATAGTGGTCGCCGGGGACGCGGGAGGCGAACTCGATGCCGGGGAAGCAGACAATGGCCGCACCGTTGCGGGCTTTGTTGACAAAATGGGTGATGACATTTTCGGTAGGATATTCCTCGGGGCCCTGGATAAAGTGCTTCTTATAGTTGGCGGCGGTCATGCGGTTCTTGACCACGCGGGTGCCCACCTTCAAGGGGGAAAGCAGGTGCGAATACTTGTTGCTCACAAAGATCATCCTTTCATGTATGTCACTTTTGTATTTTACGTTCCGCGGTGTGCGCGAACCGATCATAACTGCCCCTATTCTACAACAGGGAAAATCAGAATGTCCAATTCCAAAAACGGGACTGCCTATCCGATTTTTGGATGTTTCGCACAAAAGACGAAAAATAAATGCCTGCTTACTATGCAAAATTGGCACGGCACTATCCGCTCAGAGGGATTGCGCCCGACGGTCGGCGTTGCTATGATGGACGCATCAGAAAAGTATGAGGAGGTCATTTTATGGTATTCCTGCCCAAAGTGGACTATCCGTCCACGCCGCAGACTGAGCTGGTGCGCCGGTTCTGCGCCAACCATTTCTGGGAGGAGCGCTGGGATGAGTTGTTTGCCCCCGACCTTGTGGTGGATTTCCCCCACGCGCCCCCGGGAATGCTCCAGCATCTGGACCGGTTCGAGTTTGACGCCTTCCGCTTCTGGCTGCGCAATACGGTGCGGGAGCTGGAAAACGTGACGGAGCCCACCATTATTCCGACCACCGATGAGAATGTGGTCTGGGCAGTGCGCTTCACGAAGGGCAGAGTCTATTGGGCGCTGCGGGAGTGCGATTATGCCAATGAGCACGCCGTCATGTTCCGCATCCGCGACGGCAGGATCGTTTATATGAAGGACTATTTCAATCCGCTGGCCTTCTACCGTGCACTGAATATCGAGCTGCCCGCCTTCCGCTATGACCCGGATCCCGATGCGGAGAACACCCGTATGCCGGAGGGGGTGCCCTCCAGGCTGACGGTGGAGCAGAATGCCCGGCGGGTCTACGACAACTTCGTCAACCCCATCAACTTTGACAGTGCGCTGGAGCCGATCTATGCCAGTGACATCGTCATGGTGTGCCCCAACGTGCCCTATTCCATGCCGGAGACATACCGCGGGATCGATTTTGACATCGAAAACAAATGGATGTTTGAGATGTGCGTGGATATGGTCGGCCCGGAGACTACACCCAGCTATCTGTCTCCCGATGGGAAATGGCTGCTGGTGGAGGCAAACTGCTATCTGCGTACCCTGTGGAGCGGCCATGAGGGCCACTATACCCAGCGGGAGCTCTATATGGCCTATCTGGTGGACGGCAAGATCAGCCACTTCCGGGTGTACTTTAATTCACTGAATAAGTTCTCGTCTATGAACCAATCCGTGCCGAGCTTCCCATATTTCAACTTCTGAGAGGCCTCACGATCACAACCAATTCGTTTGATACATACAACGAATCGTGTCATGCGAAAAAGAGATTGCAAACGCACCCGTCTTAGTGGTAAGTTATTTGTATAAACCGCCGCCGATGTGCCAAAAAA
>USIZ01000063.1 GCA_900554855.1 uncultured Eubacteriales bacterium
AGCCTGCGGGCTGCTCCAAATGCATTTTCACGAGTGGAGTCGTAGAGATAAGCGTCAGAGTATACCAAAAAGTGGGTGCTATCCGAAAACAGCACCCACTTTTTGGTATATTGAAAAATAAAATTTACTCTGCGTACAATTTGATGATGTTCAGCAGGATCTCGGTGCAGCGGTCCATGCGTTCGGCGGTGATGCACTCACACACGCCGTGGAAGTTGAAGCCGCCGGTGCCAAGGTTCGGGCAGGGAAGGCCCTTCCAGCTCAGCATAGCGCCATCGGTGCCGCCGCGCACCGGAATCTCTTCCGGTTCCAGCCCGGCCATGCGGGTGGCCTTGCGTGCAGTTTCTACTAAATGGAAATGCGGCTTGATCTTTTCCAGCATGTTGCGGTAGCTGTCCTTGATCTCCACCTCAACGGTGCCTTCGCCGTACTTGCCGTTCAAAAACTCGGCAATGTCCAGCATGTTGTCCTTTTTGAACTGCAGCTTGTCGGCGCTGTGGTCGCGCAGGATATAGCCCAGTTTTGCGGTGGTCACATCGCCGTACATCTGGCACAGATGATAGAAGCCCTGCCGGCCCTCGGTCGTTTCGGGGCGGGCGGTGATGGGCAGCGCCTGATGGAACTCCATGGCCACATTGGAAGCGTTGATCATGGTGTCCTTGGCAGTGCCCGGGTGGACAGAGAAACCGTGGATGGTCACGGTGGCAGAAGCGGCGTTGAAGTTTTCGTACTCAATGGAACCGGCATCGCCGCCGTCCACAGTGTAGGCAAAGTCTGCGCCGAAGCCGGAGATGTCAAACAGCTCTGCGCCCTCGCCGATCTCCTCGTCCTGCGTAAAGGCTACGCACAGTCTGCCGTGGGGCAGGCCCTTTTGCTGCAGGGTCTCCACGGCGGTCAGAATCTCCGCAATGCCGGCCTTGTCGTCGGCACCCAGCAGAGTGGTGCCGTCCGAGGTGATAAGAGTCTCCCCCTTCATGGAGGTGAGGAAGGGGAACATGGAGGGCTTCATCACCATGCCGGTGGCGGGCAGGGTCACATCGCCGCCGTTGTAGTTCTCCCAGACGATGGGCTGCACGTTCTCGCCGCTGGCATCATCGGCGGTGTCCATGTGGGCAATGAGCCCCAGTGCGTGCTTGTCCTCGCAGCCCGGGGTGGCGGGCAGAGTGCCGTAGACGTAGCAGTGCTCGTCCACATGGGCATCCTCCATGCCAAGAGCCTTCATCTCCTCCACCAGCTGGCGGGCAAGGTCGAACTCCCGCTCGGCGGAGGGGTGAGTGCCGGAGGTCTCATCCGAGGTGGTGTGCACCCGGACATAATTCAAAAGCCGTTCATAAGCGCGCATAAGGCACACTCCTTTTATGTTTCAGTGATGTATACTACGACTTGCTCCTTCTATCATACCCTCTTTTCCGATTTTTTACAACTCTTTTTGCAGCATCTGCATGAAAATATGCGTCCTCATGCAAAAGATGAATATAATTCATCACTAAAAATGCGTCGGTCCGCGCAAAACGTGTTAAAATAAAGACAAAATCAGCCGGGAGGGAAGTTCTATGGCAACAAAAGTCTTTTTTTACACGCTGCGTCCGTACGATGAGCTGAGCATTGCACAGCGGCTGGCACCGCAGCTGGATATCGAGTTCGGCTATACGCAGGAATATCCCACACTGGAAAATGCAGAGCTGGCAAAGGGCTATGACGCTGTATCGGTAACGCCCTGCGATATGAGCGCGCCCATGGTAAAGCGCTTCCATGAACTGGGCGTAAAGTCCATCTGCTGCCGCTCCATCGGCTACGACCATGTGGACCGCGAGACTGCCCGAGCGCTGGGGATGAAGGTGGCCAATGTGGATTATCCCCCAAACGGCGTTGCGAACTTTGCCATTATGCTCATGCTGATGAGCCTGCGCAAGGCGGGCCACATCCTCAAGCGCGGGGAGGCGCAGGACTACTCGCTGCAGGGAAAGATCGGCCGTGACATCTCCACCTGCACGGTGGGCGTGATCGGTACCGGCCGCATTGGCCGCACGGTATTGCAGCATCTGTCCGGCTTTGGCTGCCGTCTGCTGGCCTACGATCTGTACCCCAATGCAGAGGTAAAGAAGATCGCGGAGTATGTGCCGCTGGAGACCCTGCTGGCCGAAAGCGATGTCATCACCCTGCACACCAATGCCACCGAGGAGAACCACCATCTCATCGACGCCAAAGCCATTGAGACCATGAAGCCGGGCGTGACCATCATCAACACCGCACGCGGCAAGCTGATCGACAGTGATGCACTGATCGCCGGGCTGGAAAGCGGCAAGATCGGCGCGGCGGGTCTGGACGTGCTGGAAAACGAGAACGGCCTGTACTATTATAATCGCATGGGCGATGTGATCCCGAACCCGGAGCTGGCGGTTCTGCGCAGCATGCCCAATGTGATCCTGACCGACCACACGGCTTTCTACACCCACGAGGATGTGGAGAGCATGGTGCGCGGTGTGCTGGAAAGCGCCGTGGCCTTTGAACAGAACCAGCCTACCCGGCATGATGTGACCGAAAAGTAAAAAATACCGGTGCAGCTTTTCAACTGTACCGGTATTTTTGTGTCTGTGGAAAAATCAGCTCAGGTCTTCGCCGTTGGTGGCAATGACCTTTTTGTACCAGTAGAACGAATCTTTTCTATAGCGGTTATAGGTGCCATTGCCTTCGTCGTCGGCATCGACGTAGATGAAACCGTAGCGCTTGGACATCTGCGCATCGCCCATGCTCACAAGATCGATGCAGCCCCACGGCGTGTAGCCCATCACCGGCACACCGTCCCCGATGGCATCCCGAATGGCTTCGATGTGTTGACGGAGATAGTCAATGCGATAGGCATCGTGTACAGTGCCGTCCGTTTCCAGCTTGTCATGTGCACCGAGACCGTTCTCAACGATGAACAAAGGTTTCTGATAACGGTCGTACAGTTCATTCAACGTGATGCGCAGGCCAGTGGGGTCGGTAGCCCAACCCCAGTCGCTGTGCTTGAGGTACGGGTTCTTCAGTTTGCGCACAAAGATGCCGCGCGGTTCCCGTTTGTCCGGGTCGTCCGAGATCACGCCAGTAAAGTAGTAGCTGAAGGACAGAAAGTCCACTGTGCCTTCCTGCAGGATACGCTCATAGTCTGGGTACCAGTCCAGTACGACATCATTGTCCCGATAATAGTTCAGCATGGTCTGCGGGTAGCGACCCCGCGCCATGACGTCCTCAAAAAAGAGGTTCAGCTGGTTGGCCTGCATGGTGGCTAACTCATCGGCAGGCTGGCAGGTATAGGCGTAATTGTGCAGCCGTGCGATCATATTGCCAATTTTGCACTGCGGGGCGGTATCGTGGGCATATTTGGTTACAATGGCACTGGCTACCAGCATATGATGCAAAGCCTGATGCACACAGGTCAGCGGCTTTTTGCTGCTCTTTTCCACTAACATGCCACCGCCAAGATAGCTGCTGTTGGCAGCCATATTGATCTCGTTAAAGGTGAGCCAGTAGGTCACCTCATCCTTATACTCATCGATCAGGAACTTTGCAAAATGCGTCCACAGTGCCACCATCTCCGGGTTTTCCCAGCCGTTCAGTTCCTCGGTAAGAGTGATGGGGATATCATAGTGGGTCATCGTGACCAGCGGCTCGATGCCATATTTGTGCAGCTCACGGAAAACATTATGATAAAACTCTACGCCCTCAGTCAGGGGCTTTTCCTCTCTTCCGGTAGGGAAAAGACGGGACCAGCTGATACTCATGCGGAAGGTCTTGAAGCCCATCTCGCCAAAGAGCGCGATGTCTTCTTTGTAGTGGTGATAGAAATCGACACCTCTGCGGAATGGAAAATTGTATTTTTCGGGGTGAGCCTGATACTCGGAAAAAAGCTCCGGCGTGATTTTCAGCACACGGCCTTCTTCGCCGGGTTTCCGTTCCAGAAAGCGAACGTAATCTATATGAGAAAGTCCACGGCCGCCTTCCGTGGCGGCACCTTCGTACTGTGCTGCAGAAGTTGCGCCACCCCACAGAAAGTTATCTGGAAAATAAGCCATAATAAACCCTCCTTGATCAGGATTCTTTATACAGGAACAGGGTCAGGACAAACGTGATGACCATGGCGATCAGAACACCGATTACGGTGTTGATCAGATTGGAGACGGACCAGATATATACAGCCAGCGCAAAAAGATTCGGAGCAACAAAAGCATTGGCACCTACACCCATCAGTCCCATGTAGAAACCACCGGCAGCTCCACCGATCATGGCAGCAACCATGGGAGTTTTATATTTCAGCGTGATGCCGTACATTCCGGGTTCGCTGACACCGGGAACAATGTCAGAAAATGCACAGGAGAAAGCCAGGGCACGTAGATCGCTCTTTTTGGTCTTGACGCCGACAGCCAGACAGGCAGCGCCCTGTGTGAAGTTTGAAAGGAAAAAGGCAGGGAGAATGATCTGCTCAATGCCGGTGCTGGCAATGGCCTGCACACAGAAGGGCACTGTGCCGACATGCATACCGAACATGACGACAAAGGGGACGATGGCGCAGAAGACAGCCACTGCAATGGGGCCGCAGAAAGAATAGAAAGCCATCAGAGCGGAACAGAAACCGGAAGAAAGCATTGCACCGATGGGGCTCAGAAGGCACAGAGACAGCGGCGTCATGATAAGAATGGTAAGAGTGGGCTGCAGGATAACACGCAGACTTTTGGGAGAATGGCGGGAGATGAAGTGCTCGACATAGCTCATGACCCATACGCTGAGAACAGCGGGGAAAATGGTGCTGCTATAGGAGGCCGCATAGATGGGCAGGCCAAAGACGCTGCCGCCGGAACCTTCGGTCACCATCTGGACAAAGGTCGGATGAACCAGCATGGCACCGATCAAGGCACCGAGTGCGGGAGTGGCATCGAATTTTTTGGCGGCAAAGAAGCCGATATAGACCGGGAGGAAATAATAGGCGGCATCCGCTACAAAGCTCAGTGTGACAATAGTGGGACTATCGGCAGAGACGGCACTAAGCTGGGTGAGCAGCAGGACCACGGCCTTGATGATTCCGGAGCCGATCAGAATCGGCAGCGTGGGAACGATGCTGCCCACAAAAGCATCCAGAATGGAATTGAGCACTCCCTTGAATGTAAGCTTTTTCTTTGCTTGAGGGGGAAGGTCGTCGACCTTTTCATCAATGGCAGCGTGCTTGGTAAAACCGCCTTCTACACAGACGGCATCGTAGATCTCATTGATATAGTTGCCGATAATGATCTGGAGCTGACCGCCCGTGATCTGAGCGCCAAAAACATTCAGCTTTTTAATCGCATCGATATTGACGAGATCAATATCTTTCAGGTTGAAGCGAAGCCGGGTCATACAGTGAAAACAATTCGTCACATTCTCCTTGCCGCCCACATTGGCAAGAATCTCTTTCGCCAGCGCGCGGTAGTCCGTATTTTTGTTCACCATAAAGGGAACCTCCTCTTTTCTTTCCAGTTCCCCGAATGTGACCGTAAGGCGGCCGCGGCGCAGGGCGGCGGATGCAGCCTCCGGCAGCTTTGCCACAGCGGTTTCATCGGCCAGACCGGCATCCTTCAGGGTGATGTAAAGGGCATCGTCCTGAAATTCGCACAGACTGGTGTTGTCTCTGCCGCCGACCAGCGGCAGCAGAGCAGCCAGAAATTTCTCACGATCCATAGGGAAAACCTCCGTTTGTGGATAGTCTATCTGTATCCGGCCGGACGCGCGCATCTCCGGAACCGGAAACATTCAAAAAAGTCAGCCGTTCTCGCGGTTCTGCACACGGTAGATGTGCAGCATCAGGTACAGCACTTCGTCACGGCTGCAATGCCAGCCGTGGTGCTGTTCAATATCCTGTGCCACGGTGCAGGCACAATGATAGACGGCGGGGTATTCGCGGGAAAGCTCGTCCAGCATTTTCCCGCTGCCCTGTTCCATAGCTGCCCCGGCGGAGAGCCGCCGCACCAGAAACTGGATGTGCATGGCAAACCGGGCATAGTTGTAGCTTTCGCGGTTCAGCACAATGCCAAGCTCCTGCTCCACGGAGGTCGTCACTTCGTCCAGAACTTCCACGGCGGTCAGGGTGCTGGAAAGGTCACTGCCTTCCAGCTCGGCATTGACGATATGCAGCGCAATGCTTACGGCCTCGGCGCGGGGCAGGGAAGAACCGGTACGCAGACGCACGGTCTCCAGTGCCCGCAGGCCCAGCTCGTACTCGCGGGGATACAGATGCTGTACGTCGTAATGCAGCGGAGCTGCCATCCGGATGCCCTGCTTTTCCCGCTGCTGTGCAAAGGCGATGTGGTCGGCCAGCGTGAAGGGCAGGTTGGGGTTCAGCTCGGTGTGCAGGGTGATCTCGGACTGCTCGGTAATATCTGCCGCTGCCAGAAGAGCGTCTTCCGGCAGGTTGGACAGGATTTCGTAATACTGCGGGTCTACGTCATAAAAGGTACGGTAGACCACAGAAAGGTCGGTCAGCTCATAGGGCATCGGGTGGAAGCCTACCCCGCGGCCCAGAACGACCATCTCACGACCACGATTATCCTGCGCCACGGCAGCGTTATTATTGATCTTACGCAGCAGCTTCATGGACAGCTTCCTCCCGACAGAATGTTGAAAAATACGCAATAAAAAGAAAAAACCTCCGAAAGCATCTACCTATGCAGAACCGATGACACACCCATAATGTCTTTCGGTTAACTGCCAGTAGCGCCTCCCGAGGAGTAACGACTGGTTTAATTGTCTATAAATATCTTACCAGAACAGACAGAGATAATCCATTCGCGATTTCGACAAAAGATATTCTGAAAAACCAGACGGATTACCCAAACGTTGGATACAATAAACCCCTGCCGACAGGAGGAATGCCATCGGTAGGGGGAAAGCATAATATTTGAAGAAAATCAACCCAGGCTGATGCCCATACGGCGGGCGACGGTGAGCAGCTCGCAGCCCTCCGGCACGTTGCGGGTCTTGCCTGCAATGTCGGCCAGACGGTTTTCGGTGACATGGCGGTTCACCATGGCAACGGTCACGCCGTAGCGCTCGATCTCCACCAGCTTTGCCGCATAGCTGCCGAACTGGGTGGCCAGCACACGGTCGTAGGCGCTGGGGCTGCCGCCGCGCTGCATGTGGCCCGGGATGCACACAC
>USIZ01000064.1 GCA_900554855.1 uncultured Eubacteriales bacterium
CGGAAGATATTCTGGCATATTACTGCCCTCGCTTTTTCAGCAGCGCCAGCGCATCCAGCAGGTCATTCAGGTCGTCCACGCCGTAGTATTCCAGCTCCAGACGGCCCTTACGCTTGCCGGTGACGATCTTCACCCTCCGGCCCAGCTTGTCGCCCAGCTCCTTGGCGGCCACGGCGGCATAGTCCACCGCCAGCGGATCCTTCTTTTCTTCGACGGGCTCCTTCACGGGGCGGGTGAGCTGCTTGACCAGCTGCTCCGTCTGTCGGACGGACAGCCCGTCGTTGGCCACCTTTTCGGCGATCTTCTGCTGAATGGCCGGGTCGGCCACACTGACCAGCGTGCGGGCGTGCCCGGCGGAGAGACGGCCGTCCTCCACCATGGCCTGAATGGGCTCGGGCAGACCCAGCAGGCGCAGGGCGTTGGCCACGGCGGGGCGGGATTTGCCCACCCGCTCGGCGCACTCCTCCTGCGTCAGGCCAAAGTCGGCCATCAGCTTCTGGAAGCCGGCGGCCTCCTCCATGGGGTTCAGATCCTCTCGCTGGAGGTTTTCAATCAGGGACAGCTCCATGACCTTGCGGTCGTCCGCCTCGATGACCAGCACCGGCACCTCGTTCAGACCGGCCTGCCGGGCGGCGCGCCAGCGGCGCTCACCGGAGATGATCTGGTAGTAGCCGGAGGGCAGGCGGCGGACGGTGATGGGCTGGAGAATGCCGTGGGTGGCGATGCTCTCTGCCAGATCGCTCAGAGCGTCCGGGTCAAACTGCTTTCGGGGCTGGGAGGCGTTGGCCTCCACCTTGGCGATGGGCAGGGTGGTGATGCCGCTGCCCTCGCTCTGCTCCAGCAGGGAGGAGGGGCCGCCGCCCATCAGGGCGTCCAGACCCCGGCCCAGGCCGGACTCGCGTTTTTTTGCCATTGGGTTACACTTCCTTTATTGGTTGACTGTTTCACGTGAAACAGAGAAAAAGCTTTTGTTTTGCGCATCAGCACCCCTGCCGTCTGGCGTCGGGGCACTTTTGCAGCAGGTAGGGGAGCAGGCTGGGGTTCTTCTCCAGCGTCGTCGGCTTGATGGTGACGACCTGATTGGCTCCGGTGTAGAGGATCAGATAGCCCTTCCGCTTGACGATTTTATGAATCGTGCTGTAATGCAGGTTGAACTGGGCGTGGGTGGTGCAGTTGACCACCACAAGACCCTGGGGCCAGAAGATGAGCTGCTGATGAATGATGTTGGTGCCGCAGCTCTCCTGATATTGCCCTATCTGACGCTGGGCTAACCGTTTGGGCAGAAATACTCTGATATATACCGTAAATGCGCTAAAAAGGAGCGCTAAAAAGGCATAAAACCAGAAGTGGAAAAAGAGCGCCACAATGGCCAGCGCAGCGCAGAGCACTGCGATGATCGGATAACCGATGCGCAGGGCGGGATTGAACAGAACGGCGGTGATGTTCGCCAGCTCCTCTGCGTTCGTATCGGACTCCAAAAAGAAATCGGGAGACTGCGTCATGAATTATCCCTCCAGCACTTCCTTGGCCAGCGCACGGTAGGCCTCGGCTCCTTTGCTCCACTTGTCATATGCAATGACGGGTTTGCCGTGGCTGGGGGCCTCGGCAAGTCGGGTGTTGCGGGGGACAACGGTGGCATACACCTTGCCCTTGAAGAAGCGCTTGACCTCCTCGGCCACCTGCATGCTCAGATTGGTACGGCCGTTATACATGGTCAGCAGAACGCCCTCCACGTCGATGTCCGGATTCAGGCGTTTTTTCACCAGCCGCAGTGTGCTCATCAGATCACTGAGTCCCTCCAGCGCGTAATACTCGCACTGCACCGGGATGAGCACACTCCGGGCGGCCACGATGCCGTTCAGGGTGAGCAGCTCCAGAGAGGGCGGGCAGTCGATGAGGATGAAGTCGTAATTCTCCTCCACCGTGTCCAGCGCATTGGAGAGCAGATACTCCCTGTGCTCCATGCCCACCAGCTCGATGCCCGCGCCCGCCAGCGCCTTGTTGGAGGGCAGCACATCGCCATAGGGAGTGGAGACAATGGCCTTTGCGCAATCGCTCTCGCCGATCAGCACGTCATAGACGTTGGGGGAGTGGTTCTTGTCCACGCCGAGGCCGCTGGTGGCATTGCCCTGGGGGTCGAAATCCACCAGCAAAACCCGCTGGCCAACCTCCCGCAGAGCGGCGGAAAGATTGACCGCAGTTGTGGTTTTGCCCACACCGCCCTTCTGATTGGCCACTACAATGCGTCTTGCCATGCCGATTTCCTCCCAGTCTAAAGATAATGATACATTTTATATTATAGTAGAAAGCACTGCTGTTTGCAAGAGAATTGCCGCTTGTTTCACGTGAAACAATGCAGTTTTTTGCGAAAGAAGAGCCGGGAGTGTTTCACGTGAAACACTCCCGGCTCTGTACTGCCACGCACAAAACGAGGGGCGCATAGGATGGGGCGCTGCCCGGAATAAGCGGTTATTCTTCCTCCTCACCGTCAGACACG
The DNA here is from genome assembly GCA_900554855.1 of uncultured Eubacteriales bacterium. Lineage (GTDB taxonomy): Bacteria > Bacillota > Clostridia > Oscillospirales > Oscillospiraceae > UMGS1766. Next base: position 2,498 of record USIZ01000064.1, read on the forward strand.
ATATCGGCGGGACGGAGCCACTCGCCGGAGGGACGGCAGAGCAGGCGGCTGTCCTTGTAGGCCATGTCCATGGTGAGCACCGTCCGGCCGACATACATCCCGTTGTCCAGCCGCTCAACCACCAGCGCCAGACAGGGCTTGGCGTTGCGCCGGGCGGAGAAGGCGATGGGCAGGAGCATGCTCAGCTTGCCGGTGGTGGGGAAGAAGCAGGGGATCCCCACCTTGTAATCCCGCCGCGCCTGCTCCAGCGTGTGGTTGACGGCGGCCTCAAATTGAATGCGCAGATCATAGAACAGGGCGCTCATGTCCGCATCTTCCAGATCGGTGACCGCCCGGCCCAGCTCCTTAAAGAGTTGGCGCTGCCGGTTCGGGTCGGACTCCGCCTCGATTTTGGCCAACAGGGCGCGGGAGCGTGGGAAATCATTGCAGTGCTTGCGCAGGAAATCCAGCGGGAACCTGCCGATGTTGTCCCCGATCATGTGGAAAAACTGATAATCCAGCTCACAGTTGGGGTCGAATCTGGTCTCAAAGCAGACGTCGGTGAAGTAAGAGGCCAGGTGGAGCTTGGAGCGCACCGGGGCCAGCGCAATGGCGGCACTGCGCTGGGCGGAGTCGCCGCGCGCCTCGTCCAGCGTGGAGCAGAAGGCGGCGAACCGCCATGCCTGACGATCCGGCACATTGTTGGGCACGAAGTAGGCCATCAGATCTTCGCCGTAGATCCGGCTCATCAGGCCGGTGTTAAAGGCGGCGAAGCGGCCCTCCGGGTCGGTGTAGACCTTGTCCTGCTGCTTGAGGCGGGCAAAGGTGTAGGTGATGTAGTTGTTCAGGATGCTCAGGTCGTCCCGCCCCTGAAAGCTCCACATCTCCGGCTCGGCCAGATCGGCCAGCTGCTGAAGAAAGGCGTGGTAATTGCCCAGCCATGCAAACTCCTGCAAAGCGGTGAGCCGCGCGGCCTTTGGAGCGGAGCCCACAAAGGAGAGGTAGAAGGGCAGGCCGCCCTTCTGGTCGCTGCGGGAGATGCCCAGCAGAAGGGGAGAGCCGGCGGTGTTGGTCAGCGCCAGCACCGCATTGAAGCAGCCCCGCGAGGCGTTCCAGGTGACCTGCCCGGCGGCGGCCGCCGCGTCATAGGCGGCGCAGACTTCCTCCATCAGATCGGCGTTCAGCGTGGGCGCGCCCAGCTGCTCCGCCAGACGATCCTGATTGGCATAGGGGAAAAAGACCTCGTTCCGGCAGTTCACAGGCGGCATATGCTTCGGCCGGTCGGAGACGGTTTCCCCGGCGGGGGCTGACTCCGACCGGCGTGGGTTCGCCAGCGAAATCAAAACTGATTTCGTCTGTTTTCGACAAAATATCCTTAAATTCGGCCAATTTCTCGCTTTTTTGTGAATTTTCCGGCATACAGACCAGCCAGCCGCCCTGCTCGTTTTTCTGGGTCGGGATGCGCAGGATCTCAAGGATCATCTTCCCCTTCAGCGGTGCGCCGTCCAGCTCATAGCGGTTGGCGGCGCAGCCGTTATTGTCCAGAAAATGGAATACCTTCGCCATGGGGATCTGACTGCCGGGGGCGTACTCCCGGCGCAGCAGGGCCAGCACCCGGGCCTGCTCCTCCGCGTTGAAGGCCCGGCGCGGGGCGCCGCCTTTCGCCGCGGTCTGTGGTTTTTCGGTCGGCTTCGGCAGGGTGTACACGGGCGCGGCCGGGGGTGTCGACTTGTCCTCCGCGGGGGTGTGCAGGGGCTCGGCCGAGTTTGACTTGTTTTCGCTGGCGGGCGTCTGCGCTTCTTCGACGCCCTTCGACACAGGGACTGCCGGTTCCGGCCGGGGGGACTCCGGTTCGACGTGCCTGGGCGGCTCCTGCTCCGGAGGAACTTCCTCCTCCGGGACGGGCTCCGGTTCAGGGCGCTGCGGGATAGTCACCAGGCGGATGCCGGCGGCCATATGGGTAGAGAAGCCCAGCGCGGTCAGCAGGTCGGTTTCGTTCACCCCGTAGTGTTCGGGGCGGAAGCCGTGCGTCATCAGCAGACGGGTGACGATGTTGGCGTTCTGCTCAGTGCCGGGGGCACAGTTGTCCCACAGCAGCTCCAGCAGGCGCTGGGTGGGGGCGCTCTCCGCCGCGGCCGCATCCGTGTCTACCGGAGGTTCAGCCTGCTTCCCGGGCATGGGCAGCGCCGCCTCCTTCAGCCGGACATAGAACAGGGCGGGGGTAATAGAGCGGGTGATGACGAAGCCCTCCGGCAGATCCTCGATCAGTGCGCGCAGATTTGGATAAAAGCCGCCGTCGGTGGGAGAGATCTGCGCGGTCTTGCGGTCTTTCAGCGTCATGAGGATCTGCGAGGAAGAGATCTCGGCGTCGAGGCCGTACTCCCTGAGCAGCAGGAGATAGACCACGGTGCGCAGAACCTCTTTACTGTCCTTCCAGAATTCGTAGTGCAGGTAGTGGTACAGCCACTTGCCTTGCTTGCCGGTCAGACTCATGACAACGATGCCCCCTTGTTGTGTATTTCGATTACTTCAGTATACCAAATCGGGGCAGCTCTTTCAATTAAATTGCCATGAAAAAGCAATGAAAGGCCGCCTAATGGGGCGAATTTTCCTCCATTGGGATGCGGACGGTCAGGGTGAGCACCCCGTCCTTTCTGTCCTGCCGACTGGTGGCGCGCACCCCGGCGGACTGCATGAGCCGCACCGAGCGGTCGATGGTGTTCAGGAAAAAGCGCACATCCCGGATATGGTAGACCGGCATCTTCTTCGCTGGGACCGGCGCCGGGGGAGAGAGCAGTTTGTCCACATAGGCCTCTGCCTTTGCGACGGTCAGCCCCTCTTTGACCATGTGTTTTGCCGCCGCCAGCCGCTGCTCCTCCGGCAGGCGGAGCAGCGAGCGAGCGTGGCGCTCGCTGAGGGAACCCTGCTTGACCACCTCCAGCACTTCCGGCGAGAGCTTCAGCAGGCGCAGCTTGTTGGCCACGGCGGACTGGCTTTTGCCCACCTTGCGGGCAGCCTCCTCCTGACTCAGCCCGTGCTGGACGATGAGCCGCCGCAGAGCCACCGCCTCCTCCATAAAATCCAGATCCCGCCGCTGCAAATTCTCTACCAGTGCCAGCAGGGCGGACTCGGTGTCACTGGCATCCACCACAATGCAGGGCACCGTGGCCAGACCGGCCATCCGCGCCGCCCGGAGCCGCCGCTCCCCGGAGATGAGCTGATAGCGCCCCCGCACCTCCCGGACGGACAGGGGCTGTAAAATGCCGTGCTCGGCAATAGACTCCGCCAGCTCCTCCAGCCCCTCCCGCACGAACATGGTGCGGGGCTGATTCGGGTTCGGGACGATGTACTCCACCGGCAGGTAGAGCACCCGCTGGCTGTCAAACAGGCCGCTGCGTTTTCTTGCGGTCATGATCACCACCTCTTTCTATTCCATAAATTACCATATATTGGAAATTAAGAAACGGGAAACCCGTCGCATAGCGATAAAAAAACCGCCGGTCATTTGAAAAACCGGCGGCTATGGCGGGAAATGGTTCCATATTTTGGATTGTCGAAGGGTGGGGAGTTGTACCCGCTTCTGCAACTGCCGTGCGGATCGTCGGACATCGGTGCTGCAAGATCCTTCGGCCTGCGGCCTCGGAATGACGAGCGGGATACCCTCGCATCTGTGCATAACTTTCCCCTTACGTGCGCATACTGGCGGGAAAGGAGGCGATGCGCGTGCGCATTCCATATCATCCCCGGCGGCCGGAGCCGGAGGAAAAGCCCACGGGGACAGGGTTGGAACAGGTGTTCCGCCGTGCGGCGGACTTCCAGCGGCGCAGGCTGAAGCTCCGGGGCGGCGGCTGGGCGGAGCTGTACTGGCTGAACGGCATGGTGCGCACGGAGCGGCTCAACGACTATGTGATCCGTCCGCTGACCCTTCTCCCGCTGGAGGGCAAGCCGGTGGACGCGGTGCGGTCGGGCGGCGTATGGGCGTCGGAGGTCTCGACGCCGGAGACGCTGGAGCAGGCCGCGACGGCGCTGACGGAGGGGAGCTGTGCGCTGGCTCTGGACGGGAAGCTGCTGCTCATCCCGGTGCCCACCGAGGAAAAGCGGGGTGTGGAGAGCCCGGAGGACGAGCCCGACCTGAAGGGGCCGAAGGACTCCTTTGTGGAGGCGCTGCGCACCAACACCTCGCTGGTGCGTCGTCGGCTCCACAGTCCGAAACTGGCCATCCGCAGCTTCGTCGTGGGCCGGGAGAGCCGGACAAAGGTGGAGCTGTGCTGGCTGGAGGGGATCACGGATCCGGAACTGGTGGAGCGTGCCGCAGCGCGCATCGCGGCCATGGATGTGGACGCCCTGCTGGACACCCAGATGCTCACCGATACCCTGACCGACGGTGAGAACACGCTGTTTCCGCTGGCCCTGATTACTCAGCGGCCGGATCGGTTCTGCCAGGGACTGATGGACGGCCGGGTGGGGGTGTTCTGCGACGGCATCGCCCAGGGCTGGCTGCTGCCCGGTACGGCGGCGCTCTGTCTGCGCGCCCCTCAGGATCAGAACAACCAGTGGCTGGTGGTGCGGGCGCTGGCGGCGGTGCGCCTGCTCTGCGTGGCCGTCAGCCTTTTGCTCCCGGCGGGGTATATCGCCATGGCCGCCTTCCACTTCGGACT
>USIZ01000065.1 GCA_900554855.1 uncultured Eubacteriales bacterium
GTTCTTCTCCGCAGGTAAGAAGCAGGTGACCACGCTGGACGAGACCGACGGTCTGGTGGTGGACGGCTCCATCGTCAACCTGCTGTCCAACGAGCTGTGCCTGGTCAAGGGCAATAATGTCGAGACCGCCGTCACCGGATGGGACAATCTGGCCGACGCCAAGAGCATGGCCATCTGCGGCGGCAGCGTGCCTGTGGGCAAGTACACCCGTATTGCCCTGGTCTCCCTGGGGATCCTGCCCGAGACTGAGGACCCCGCCGCTTACACCACCGAGGAGATCTCTGCCGCGCTGAATGGTCTGGAGATCGACGAGGCCGACGATGTTGAGGTTGCCGCCGCCAAGGCTGTCGAGGGCAGCGTAGACGCCGCCACCATCTACTATTCCGATTACTATAACCACAAGGATGAGCTGACCATCCTGGCTCAGGATGACGGCACCCTGACCGGCAACATCATCTACCCTGTCTGCCAGGTTGCCAACCCCGAGGCCACCGAGGCCGAGAGCGCCGCCACTCAGGCTCTGCTGGCCTTTCTGCAGACCGATTACTGCCTGCAGGCCTTTGAGGAGTACTGCTTCATCGTCAACAAGTAAAACGATCAGGAAGGGGGAGCGACATGAAAGCGATTTGGGATATGGTGCTCAGCTTTGACTGGAGCCCGTTCTGGATCTCGCTCAAGACCGGCGTGGTCGCCACGGTGATCTGCTTCTTCCTCGGTCTGTTTGCCGCCCGCAAGGTGCTGCGGCTGGGGCCAAAAGCCCGGGCCGCAGTGGACGGTGTGCTGACGCTGCCGATGGTCATGGCGCCTACGGTAGCCGGTTTCTTCCTGTTGCTGCTGTTTTCTCTGCGCCGCCCGGTAGGCGCCTTCCTCTATGAGGAAATTGGCATCAAAGTGGTGCAGACCTGGCTGGGCTGTATCATCGCCGCTTCGGTGATCGCCTTCCCGCTGATGTACCGCAATGCCCGGGCGGCCTTTGAGCAGATCGACCCTGAGCTGATCTACGCGGCCCGGACGCTGGGTATGTCGGATACAAAGCTCTTCTGGCGGGTCGTTTTGCCGGCAGCGGGCCCCGGCGTGGCTTCCGGCACCGTGCTCACCTTTGCCCGCGCACTGGGCGAATTTGGTGCCACGTCTATGCTGGCAGGCAATATTGCGGGTAAGACCGGCACGATCTCTCAGAAGATCGCCAACGTGATCAAGGACGGCGACTATGCTACCGCCGGCGTCTGGGTGGTCATCATGCTGGTCATTGCGCTGGCGATCATCGTTGTCATCAATATGGTGTCCGATGGCAAGGGCCGCAAGCAGAATCGGTGGTGAGGATCGACCATGTCAATTTATGTGAATATCCGAAAAAAGGTCGGTTCTTTCCAACTGGATGTCCAGTTTGAAGCCGGACATGAGACGCTGGCCCTGCTGGGGGATTCCGGCTGTGGAAAGAGCATGACGCTGCGCTGTATTGCCGGCGTTGTGACGCCGGATGAGGGCGTGATACGCATCAACGGGGAGACTGTGTTCGACTCGGAGCACAAGATCAACCTGAAGCCCCAGCAGCGCCGCGTGGGCTATTTGTTCCAGAACTACGCGCTCTTTCCCAATATGACGGTGCTTCAGAACATTGTGGCGGGCATGGAACGTGAGAAGGGGCTTTCCAAAGCCCGGCGCCGGGGGCGGGCGATGGAGTATGTCTCCCGCCTGCGGCTGGAGGGGCTGGAGGATCACTATCCCAGCCAGCTCTCCGGAGGCCAGCAGCAGCGCGCTGCACTGGCCCGCATGCTGGCCTCCCGCCCTGCGCTGATCCTGCTGGACGAGCCCTTTTCGGCCCTGGATGCCACGCTGCGCTGGGAGATGGAGCAGGTGGTGCGTCAGACCATCAACGGCTTTGACGGGACGGCCCTCCTCGTCACGCACAACCGGGATGAGGTCTATCGTCTGAGTGATAAGGTGGCGGTCTATCTGGACGGAAAGATCAACCGCTTCGGTGAGAAGTGGGAGATCTTTGCCGCTCCCGTCACTGCGACGGCCGCCCGGCTCAGCGGGTGCAAGAACCTGTCCCTGGCCCATTGGGAGGGTAATCGGATCGTGGCAGATGACTGGGGCATTTCCTTCCCGGCACAGAGAGACGATGCCTGCGTCTGGTTGGGCATCCGCGCCCATCGGTTTGAACTAAGCGATGCTCCGGGAGAGTATGCCTTCGCCTATGAGCTGGTGGAGAGTATTGAAGATACTTTTTCCTATATCTATCAGATCCGCGCAAAGGATGTCCCAGCGGCGAAGCCGATGCGCTGGGAGGTGGAGAAGGCGCTCCATCTGAAGGTGCCGCAGACCGGCTTTGTAAGAATACCGCCGGAGGAGCTGTTGCTTCTAAAGGCATAAAAGAAGAGCGTGTCAAACTGATTGACACGCTCTTCTTGCGTATTGCAGGATCATTTTGCTGTACGGTCTTTGAGACGCTCTGCGGCACGGCGGCGAAGCTCCGCCAGCGTACCGGAGTAGCGGCGGGAGGACAAGGTGCGGTAATGCCGGACGAAGCGGCGGGAGTGCTTGTCGGCGGCGGCCAGCATCTGGCTGCGGCGCTCCTCCAGCGCAGCCAGCCGCGCTTTTGCCCGCTCGGCCCTGTTTTCCAGAGACTCCTGCAAATCGTCCTTTCTGGCCTCCAGGCTCTGCTGGAGATTCTCTTTCTTTGCTTCGAGACTCTGGGTAAGCGCATCCTTCCTGGCATCCAGCTGCTCCTGAAGCTCCTTCTTGCCCAGCTCCAACTGTACCCGGGCTTCCTCGGCCTTTGCAAGCGCTTTGCTGATGAGAGCCAGGTCACGGATGGTGATGACCGTATCGGCGATCACGGCGGCGGCCAGCACATAGGCGGTGATTTGCCGCGCCAATACCGGGAGCGTGCCCAGCAGTCGGATCGTAGCCGGGTGGATCCAGTAGATCACAAAATAGGATGCCACACCCCACCACAAGCAGTTTCCGAGGCAGATACGACCTTTCAGATTGAAACGGCGGTGGGAGTAGTCCCAGTACTTCATGTGGGTGGTGACCTCTAACAGCCAGCCTACAAAATACTCCCATGCGGACATGACAACGGTTGCCATCACATAGAAGAGAAGCGGGTTGCCGGTAAACGGTGTAAAGAAGTTTACCATAATGAGTACGCCGGCACCGTAGATGGGGCACAGCGGCAGATGCAGGAACCCCCGGTTGATGAGATGCTTTTCCATGATGGAGCAGTAAGTGGACTCCATGCACCAGCCCAAAAAAGAATACCAGACGAAATAGAGAAACATCTGCGTCAGCGGGACGCCGAAAATAAGTGGTTCAGACATAAGTGGTGGTCAGTTCTCCTTTGCCTAGAATCAGAGTGCTTTCAGTGCGCGAAGAAAGGCCTGCGGATCCGCACGGAAATGCTGGATAAGCTGGCGTGCGTCTTCCTGAAGGGGAAGAGAGAGTGAGAGTGTAAACAGGTTGCTGTCCACACTGTCCAGTCCAAGTGTGACCCGCCACTGGCCGTTTTCCGTTTCCTCCAGCTCCGCGTGAATGCGTTTTGCCTCGCGGGCCCGCTCGTTGATCTCAGCCAGCCGCTGCTCGCAGCGCAGCCGCACGGAGTAGGGTAGTTCGTCTTCGGTCACAGCGCCGTTTTTACGGCCTTTGTCGGTGATGACATAGCCGCCGCCCTGCTGCTCCACATGGTCGCTCTCCACTAACTCTGCCAGCGCGGCAGAGAGGTCAAAATAGCTCACTCCGCTGTCGCACATGGCCACATCGCCCAACAGATCCAGCTCCAGCGGTACTTCGGCGCGAGCGAGAATAAACAGCAGCAGAAATTTGATCTCCAGCTTTCCCTGAATAAATCCACGTTCCATGATTGAACCCTACACTCCTTCCGGAGACCGAACGGTCTTTCTTTGTAACTTTATTATACGAAATCTTAAGGAAAAAGGCAAGCGAAAGCGTCCCCCTTTTCCTTGACGCGGCACAGGGGAAAGGGTATGATAGAAAAACAGACCCCGCACAAACTTAGGAGGTAATGAGATGAAAAAGTGGATCGCTCTGCTGATGGCGCTGGCCATGGTATTTGGTCTGGCTGCCTGCGGAAACAAGACCGAAGAAGTTCCTGCGGCCAGCTCTGTTGTAGAGGAGCCGGAACCTGCGCCGGCTCCCGAACCGGAACCGGAACCTGAGCCGGAGCCCGAACCTGAGCCTGCGGGCCCCACCAACCCGCTGACCGGTGAAGCCACCGAGACGGATCTTTCCGCCAATCGTCCTCTGGCCGTTATGCTGAACACGTTGAAGAAAGCGATGCCTCAGAGCGGCTGCGGCAGCGCCGATATGCTGATCGAGATCCCGGAAGAGGGCGGCATCACCCGCGTAATGGCGGTGTTTCAGGATCCCACCGGTGTGGGCAATTTGGGAACGATCCGCTCCACCCGTGAGTACTTCGTTTTTATGGCCATGGGCCTGGACACCATGCTGGCTCACTGCGGCGCCAGCACCACGGCAAATGATATCCTGAGCCAGACCGGCTATGCCACGCTGGATGCTATGAGCCATGGCAATCTCTATTGGCGCGATCCGGACCGCAAGGCAAACCTCGGCACGGAGCACAGTATGTATACCTCTACGGATCAGATCCAGGAGTATCTGGCCGGCTCTGATTTCCGTACCACCCATGAGGACGGCTTCACTTCTCCCTACACTTTTGCCGAGGACGGCACCCCGGTCGGCGGCTCCGGCGCCCAGAGTATCAATGTGGCCTTCTCCGGTTATAAGAGCACAGCCTTTGCCTACAATGCAGAGACGAAAAAGTATGATGTGTCCGTGAAGTATAACGGCGCCGCTGACGGCTCCGCCTATATGGATGCCAACACGGATACGCAGGTCGCCGTCACCAATGTGGTGGTCATTCCCACCAGCCAGAGCACCAAGGCAGACGGTGTGCTTCAGGAGTTTGACCTCACCAGCGGCACCGGCTACTATGCCTGCGGCGGACAGTATGTGGAGATCAACTGGACGAAGGGCGACATGGATGCGCCCATGACCTTCACCAACAAGGACGGCACGCCCCTGAATCTGGGCGTCGGTTCCACCTACATCTGCATCTGCGACACCGACAGCCCTGTCGAGTTCGCGTAACTGCATCAAGTGCGTCAAGTAAGCAGCGCCCGGCATTCCGCCGGGCGCTGCTTCAGCTTTGGGTCAATGGGACTGTCACCTTCCATCGGCCCTGGATCAGTGTTCCGCCGCTGACAAACTGGCCTCGAATGGCGCACTCATCCAGTTCGTCGGGGGAAATATCAAAAAGTTCTTCCTGATAGCTGCCGGTACCGGCAGCATCCCAGAAGTAAAAGCTGTATGACGCAGCCTTTTCTGTTCCATCCGGGGCAATCAGCGATAGAAAGCCGTGATCGTCCGTTTTCGAGATATTCTCATAATAGCTTTGAATATGGAGCAGCCCATTCCAGAAGCCGATGGCCGTGATCGTGATCCCCGGTGCGGGGGAGAGGGAGAGTGTAGGGGTGAGCGCGTACCCCATGTCCGGCGGCTCACTGCCGTCCGGGCTGCCCCAGCCGCGGATGTGCTCGTCATCGATCTGCTGTATAGTGGGTGATGAGCTGACATAATCTAAAAGTTCTGAGAGATCAATGCTGCTCTCTGACTTCTGCGTCAACAGTTCATCTGCGGAAAAGGTGAAGCGCCCTTTGGGCAGTGGGCGGCCATCCTGGGAGGAGAGGGTCATCAGAAAGTGGGCTGTCTTTGCAGCCGGGTCATATTGGAGAAGTGTGCAGCTTCCGGTGATATTCACCCCGAAGCGCATATCTTCACTGTCAAAAAAGTCGCAGCTTTCGTCCAGCCGATCACCCTCCAGATCCTGCATAGTCAGATAGAGCTGGGCGGTGCTGCCCTCCAGCCGGGCGGAGACCACCTCCATGCGGATGCCATTGGAGACACAGCTCTTCTGGATCGGCTGGAATTGTTGGGCCAGTGCGGGCGAGAGCGCGTAGAGAATGGAATAAACCGGTTCTGTGCCTGCCGCCGCCGCAGTGCCGACGCTCAGACAGAGACAGATTGCCAGTGCGGCGGCCAGCGCCCGGCGCAGGATCTTTTTGCGGGGGGGCACCGAGACTTTGGTTGTCAGCCGTGCTTTCATGGTTCCGGGCATTTGTATGTTCTGCCCGGCAGAACGGAGCGCATCGAGATCCATCATGGCATAAACTCCTTCCGGTAGATCGTTTCCAATTCAATGCGGCCCTTTTGCAGGCGCATCTTCACAGCGGAGGGGGTGCGTCCGATCATAGGGGCAATCTCGCTGACCGAATAGCCCTCGATGTAGTGAAGCGTCATTACAAGCCGCAGCTTTGGCGGCAGACACATCAGCGCCGCCAGAATATTGCTGTTCTCATCTGGTGCGGCGAGGTGGCGCAGTTCGTCAAGATCAACCTGTGGATGCCGCGCACGCCAGCGCAGCAGATCCCGGCACCGGTTGGTCATCACCCGCAGCAGCCAGGCTTTTTCGTGCTCATTGTCCGCAAACTGGGGATGCTTTTGCAGATAGCGGATCAGTGTGTCCTGTACGGCGTCCTCCGCGTCCGCACTGCTGCCAAGCATGAAATACCCCAGTCGGAACAGAGCGCTGCCGTATTGATCGAGTACCTGCTCCACCGAGTGGGACGGCCCCATGGTCATCACCTCCTTCTTTCTGCTTTATACACGTTTCAGAAGTTCATATAGTCAATTATAGTTCAGCCCTTGACAAAATAAAATAATTTGTGTATGTTAGTAACAGCCATATGACTGACGGAAGTGGAACTGACCACGGGGAGTATGGCCGTTTATGAGCCGACCGTCTGGGCAGAGTTTTGCCGGGATGCGTCGGTTTTTTCGTTTTCCCGGCTGTCACAACTATGACGAGAAAGGAACGATACCATTATGATGACTGATATTGAGATCGCTCAGAGCACCGAAATGCTGCCCATCCGCACGGTTGCGGAAAAGGCCGGCATTGACGAAGAACTGCTGGAATACTACGGGAAGGTGAAGGCCAAGATCGACATTCCCCCGCTGCGCGCCAAGCCCCGCAAGGGCAAGCTGATCCTTGTCACCGCCATCAACCCTACACCCGCCGG
>USIZ01000066.1 GCA_900554855.1 uncultured Eubacteriales bacterium
TGGGACAGGTCCAGCTGATACTGGAAGGACTTCTCCGCGTCCGGCCTATGGATGACGTCTCGCAGATCCAGCCGCATCGGTTACCCTCCTCTGGGGATACAGACCCCTTACTCGCATAATGGTACGGAAGATATTATACTGATTCTCCACAGAAATGTCAAACCTTTTTTTGTGGTTGACAAATATATTTTTTTATGCTGGAATTGCAGTAGAATGCTCAAATCAGACAAAAGGATCGGTGCGCCATGAAAGAATTCACCATTGGAAAGAACGACGCTGGTCAGCGGCTGGACCGCTGGCTGGCCAAGACTCTTCCCCTTCTGCCCGCTCCGTTGGCGCAGAAATACATCCGCATCAAGCGGGTCAAGCTCAACGGCGCCCGGGCCCAGCGGGACACCCGGCTCAAGGTAGGCGATGTGCTTCAATTATATATCAATGATGAGTTCTTTGACCAGCCTACGCCGGAAAATGCGTTTCTGAAGCTGTTTAAGCCAAAGCTGGACATTGTCTATGAGGACGAGCACATCCTGCTGGTGAACAAAATGCCCGGTATGGTCGTCCACGCCGACGAGACGGAAAAGGTGAATACCCTCATCAACCATATTCAGGCCTACCTCTACCAGAAGAAGGAGTGGAGTCCCTACTGGGAGAACTCCTTCGCCCCGGCGCTGTGCAACCGGATCGACCGCAACACCGGCGGCATCGTCATCGCCGCCAAGACCGCCGAGGCACTGCGGGTCATGAACCAGAAGATCCGAGACCGGGAATTGGAAAAGCTCTATCTCTGCGCGGTGCTGGGCTGTCCCACGCCGAGCGCAGGTACGCTGGAGGGCTTCATCGTCAAGGACGAAGCCAAAAAGCAGGTGTCCATCCGCTCCAAGCCGGTGCCCGGCGGGCGAAAGGCCATTACAAAATACCGCACGCTGGCCACAAAGGGAAACCTCTCCCTTGTGGAGTGCGACCTCATCACCGGCCGCACTCACCAGATCCGCGCCATGATGGCCCATGCCGGTCACCCTCTGTTGGGTGACGGCAAATATGGCAGCGAAAAGGTGAACCGCCAGTATGGCCGCAAGCATCAGGCGCTCTGGAGCTGGAAGCTCACCTTTCAGTTCACCACCGATGCGGGGGAACTGGACTACCTGAACGGACGCAGCTGGCAAGTGGAGCACGTTGATTTCGTGGAGGAGTATTTTCCCGGCGTTGCGGTGGGCTGCGGTGCAGACAGCAGCCTCTGAATGTAAAGGCAGCGCAAGCAAAACGTTAAATCAGCGATTCATTTCAGATGTGTAAAAAAAATTTCTATTTTTTCTCCGATTCTTTCGGAAAATGATTGACTTTTTGACCTTAAAGAAGTAGACTGTATCGCGTCCTTTTTTATAAGGGATAACCTGACTTTCACCCAACCACCCCGGCTGACTCCTCAAAAGTTGCGCCGGGGTCGAAATATGAAGAAGAAACGGGGGAGGATAAATGTCCAAGGAGCTGATACGGCTGGTTGATTGCGTCATGGAATTTGACGGCGAGGTCGTACTGGATTCGATCAATCTCTATATCAACGATGCTGAATTTCTCACTTTGCTGGGGCCCTCCGGCTGCGGCAAAACCACCACGCTGCGCATCATCGGCGGCTTCCAGAAGCCCACATCCGGCGACGTGCTGTTCGACGGGAAGCGAATCAACGATGTGCCGCCCCACAAGCGGCAGGTCAATACCGTGTTCCAGCGGTATGCGCTGTTCACCCATCTGAACATCTATGAGAACATCGCCTTCGGTCTGCGCATCAGCAAGACGCCGGAGGACGAGATCCGCCGGCGGGTGGATGAGGCGCTGGCACTGGTGAACCTGTCCGGCTACGAAAAGCGGAGCATCAACTCCCTGTCCGGCGGTCAGCAGCAGCGTATCGCCATTGCCCGGGCCATTGTCAACCGGCCCAAGGTTCTGCTGCTGGACGAGCCGCTGGGCGCTCTTGACCTGAAGCTGCGCAAGAGTATGCAGGTGGAGCTCAAGAAGATCCAGCGCGAGGTGGGCATCACCTTCATCTATGTCACCCACGACCAGGAGGAGGCGCTCACCATGAGCGACACCATCGTGGTCATGAACGGCGGCAAGATTCAGCAGATCGGTACTCCGACAGACATTTATAACGAACCGAAAAACGCTTTTGTCGCCAACTTCATCGGCGAGAGCAACATCATCGACGGCATCATGGTGCGGGATAAGCTGGCCACCTTTGCGGGGCATACCTTCCCCTGTCTGGACGGCGGCTTTGGCGAGAACACCCCGGTGGATGTAGTCGTGCGGCCCGAGGATCTGCACCTGTGCGAACCGGAGGAGGGTCACATCCGCGGCGTGGTGGAGAGCGTTGTCTTTAAGGGCATCCACTACGAGATGATGGTCAAGTCCCCCACGTTCACCTGGAAGGTGCAGTCCACTCAATACCGGGCTGTGGGGCAGGAGATCGGCATGACGCTGACCCCCGACGACATCCACATCATGCACAAATCCTGAGGGCTCTGCCATGAAAAACAAATTTCTGGGCATTCCCTATATCATCTGGATGGCTATTTTTGTGGTCATTCCCCTGTTCCTGATTCTCGGCTATGCGTTGACCACCCGGAACGGCGGCATCACGCTGGAGAACTTCACCAAGCTGGCTTCCTATACCGGCGTATTTGCCGACTCCTTCCTGCTGGCCATCATCGCCACGCTGGTATGTCTCATCATTGGCTACCCCATCGCCTACTGGATGACGAAAGAGGGGCCCGGCTTCAAGCGCATCGCCATGATCGTGCTGATGCTGCCCATGTGGATGAACTTTCTGCTGCGCACCTACGCCTGGATGAGTCTGCTGGAGAACACCGGCATTCTCAACGAGCTGTTCAATGCGCTGGGCATCTTCAAGCTCATCAACGCGGTGTTCGGAACGAACATCTCCTACTTCCCCATGATCAACACCAAGGGTGCGGTCGTCGTGGGCATGGTATACAACTACCTGCCCTTCATGATCATGCCCATCTACACCGTCATCGACAAGATCGACCACCGGGTCATCGAGGCCGCACAGGATCTGGGTGCCAACACCGCCAATGTGTTCCGCCGGGTCATCTTCCCCCTGTCTGTGCCTGGCATCATCAGCGGCATCACCATGGTGTTCATCCCGTCGGTGTCCACCTTTGCCATCAGCCGTCTGCTGGGCGGCGGCAAGACCATGCTGCTGGGCGACCTCATCGAGATGCAGTTCTACGGCAACTCTTACAACCCCTATCTGGGCAGCGCGGTATCGCTGGTCATGATGGTGATCGTGCTGATCTGCATGGCCATCATGAACCGGTTCGGTGACGGCGAGGAAACGGCGGTGCTGCTATGAAACGGAAAAACAGCGTATTTGCCCGGGTGTGCATGATCCTCGCGCTGATCTTCATGTACGCACCCATCCTCGTGCTGATCATCTTTTCTTTCAACGACTCCAAGAGCCGCACGGTCTGGACGGGCTTTTCCTTTCACTGGTATGCTGACCTCTTCTCGGACACCCGCATTTTGAAGAGTCTCGCTACCACGCTGGAGGTCTCCGTCATCGCCATGATCGTGGCTACGATTCTGGGCACCATGGCTGCCATCGGCTTCGCCAGTATGCGCCGCAAGCCCCGCAGCGTCGTCATGGCCATCAACAATATTCCCATGACCAATGCGGATATCGTCACCGGCGTCTCGCTGATGATGCTCTTTGTGTTTGCCTTCGGCGCGTTTAACGCCACGCTGGGCAAGGTGTTCGGCATTACCCTGCGCACCGGCTTCGGTACGCTGCTGCTGGCGCATATCACCTTTGACATTCCCTACGTCATTCTCTCGATCATGCCCAAGTTCAACCAGCTTGACCCCAACCTCTATGAGGCGGCACTGGATCTGGGGGCTTCCCCCTGGCAGGCATTCCGCAAGGTGGTCCTGCCCGAACTGATGCCCGGCATTCTGAGCGGCGCCATGTTATCCTTCACCATGAGCGTGGATGACTTTGTGATTTCCTACTTCACCGCCGGCAGCGGCGCATCCACGCTGGCCATGGAGATCTACGCCATGACGCGCAAGCGCATCTCTCCCGAGATCAACGCTCTGTCCACTCTGATTTTTGCGGTAGTGCTTATCGCACTCATCGCAGTCAACATCCATTCCGCCCATCAGGAGCGCGTTCAGCGCAAAAAAGAGCTGGCCTGGAAACAGGGCTCCTGATTCGATTTCACTTGTATTTCAAATCCGAAAGGGGATAGATAAATGAAAAAAAAGGTATTTGCCCTCGTGCTCTCTGTGGTTATGGTGATGAGCCTGACCGCCGGTCTGACCGGCTGCGGCAGCAGCGCCGAATCCAAGGGAGAAGTCAACGTCTATAACTGGGGCGAGTATATCGACGAAACTTTGCTGGATGAATTCACTCAGCAGACCGGCATCAAGGTCAATTACACGACCTATTCCGATAATGAGTCTCTTTACTCTATGCTCTCCAGCGGAACGGCTGACTACGATGTAATCATTCCCTCCGACTATATGATCTCCCGTCTCATCAGTGAGGGTATGCTGGAAAAGCTGGATTTCGACAATATTCCCAATTACAGCTATATTGACGATGCCTACAAGAGTCTGGAATACGACCCCGATAACGAGTACTCCGTGGCCTATACCTGGGGCACCGTCGGCATCATCTACAACACCACCATGCTGGACTATGTGCCCGACAGCTGGAGCGTCCTGTGGGACGAAAACCTGTCCGGCCAGATTCTGATGTTCGACAACAGCCGCGACGCCCTCGGCATTGCGCTGAAGTATCTGGGCTACTCCCAGAACACCACTGACGAGGCCCAGATCAAGGAGGCCGTTGATCTGCTTATTGAGCAGCGCCCCCTGGTACAGTCCTATGTCATGGATCAGATCTTCGACAAGCTGGAAGGCGGCGAAGCCGCTGTCGGCCCCTACTACGCCGGTGACGCCATCACCATGATCGCCGAAAATCCTGATCTGGCCTTTGTCACTCCGAAGGAAGGCACCAACCTCTTTGTGGACGCCATGTGCGTGCCCAAGGGCGCGGCCAACAAGGCGAACGCCGAGGCCTTTATCAACTTCATGTGCGCCCCGGAGAACATGGCTAAGAACATCGAGTTCATCGGCTACTCCTCCCCCTCCAGCGCCGCCCGCGAACTGCTGAGCGACGATCTGAAGGACAGCGAGATCGCCTATCCGGACACTTCCCTGCTGGCCAATGACGACACCTTTATCAATCTGCCCCAGGCCACCCTTGACCTGTATGACAGCGAGTGGGTCCGTCTGAGAACCAACAGCTGACCAAAACAGACAAAAAAACCGGCCGTTCCCGATATGGGAACGGCCGGTTTGCTTTCTGTTAACAGCCTGTGGCTTCCAGATGGCTCTGGGGGATCTCTACCGGATAGTGCTCGGTGAAGCAGCCGTCACAGAAGCCGCACTGGGCATCCGGTGCAATCTTGTAGAGATTTTCCATAGAGAGGAACTCCAGACTGTCCGCCCCGGCGATCTCGCAGATCTCGTCCACCGTGTGGTGGCAGGCGATCAATTTCTCCTTGTTGGGGATGTCAGTGCCAAAGTAGCACGGGGAGATGAACTCCGGCGAGGAGACGCGCATATGCACCTCGGTGGCTCCGGCAGAGCGCAGAAGGTTGATAATGGCCTTGCAGGTAGTGCCGCGGACGATGGAATCATCCACCATGACGATTCGCTTTCCCGCCACCTGACTGCGCAGGGCACCCAGCTTGATGCGCACGGCGGCCTCACGGTCGGACTGGTTCGGGGTGATGAAGGTGCGGCCGATGTATCGGTTCTTTACAAAGCCGTCACCAAAGGGGATACCAGACTCCTGCGCGTAGCCCAATGCCGCATCAAGGCCGGAATCGGGCACGCCGATGACCAAATCGGCATCCACCGGCTTCTGCCGATAGAGCAGGCGTCCGGCATTTTTGCGGGCCTCGTGGACGGACTGACCGCAGATCACACTGTCCGGCCGGGCAAAGTAAATGTACTCAAAGATGCACATATGGCTCATGCCCTGACAATTGTCCTTGATGGAGCGGATCTCGCCGTTTTCCACCACGACGATCTCGCCGGGTTCTACTTCGCGGACGTACTCCGCCTCCACTCCGTCCAGCGCGCAGGACTCGGACGCAAAGAGGATGGCGTCATCCTTGCGGCCAATACACAGCGGACGAAAACCCCACGGATCCCGGGCCGCCACCAGCTTGCGGGGCGACATGACGATCAGGGAAAAGGCACCCTTCAGCATGGGCAGTGCGCGGCTGACCGCCTCCTCCACGGAGGGCGCCGTCAGGCGCTCGTGGGCAATGGCATAGGAGATGACCTCCGTATCGCTGGTGGTCTGGAAAATGGCACCCTGATACTCAAAATGGGTGCGCAGCTCCTCCGTATTCACCAGATTGCCGTTGTGCACCACGGCCAGCGTGCCCTTGACGTACTTCAGCGTCATGGGCTGGGCATTCTCCCGCTGACCGGCACCCGTGGTGGCATAGCGGACGTGACCCACGGCGCAGGTGCCGTTCAGCTCGTCCAGCTTGGCCTCATCAAAGACCTCACCCACCAGGCCGATGTCCTTATGGTAGGACAGCTCCCGGTCATTGGTGACCGCAATGCCGGCGGATTCCTGCCCCCGGTGCTGAAGCGCATAGAGGCCGTAGTAAGTCGTTCTCGCGCAGTCTCCCTTGGGGTCATAGACGCCAAAGACGCCGCACTCTTCATGGATGGACATGGCCGTTCCTCCAAACAACAAAATAGATAAGAAAAGTATAGCGGAATTCCGCGCAAATTGCTACTGTCTGCCTGAAAAAAACTGCGTCTATTCCGACGAAAAAATCGGCATTTTGCCCGCACTCCCCCACAAAAACAAAAGATGCCCGGGAAACAGAGCGTTTCCCGGGCTATGATCCCTGGCTCAATCCAGCAGCATCTGGTAGTAATCGGAGTAATGGGTGTCCCCGTTTTTGATGGCGGCAATGGCCGTGCGGGGGTGCTGATCGGTCAGGCCGGTGAGCATGTAGTGAGA
>USIZ01000067.1 GCA_900554855.1 uncultured Eubacteriales bacterium
GGCTGACGCCGGCCCAGCGCCACGCGGAGTGGAAGCGCCTGCTGGGAATCTATATGCCGTGGCAGAAGTTGGACGGCGAGATCCCGTTCTATTCCGAGGGCGAGGGCTGGCAGCGCCAGCACCACATCTACTCCAGCCCCTTCTACTACATCGACTACTGCCTTGCTCAGACCGTCTCCCTCCAGATCTGGGCTCTGCTCCAGAAGGATCAGAAGGACGCCTGGGCGCACTATATGGCCTACGCCCGGCAGGGCGGCAGCCGCACCTTCACCGAGCTGCTGAAAAACGCCGGTCTGGAGAGCCCCTTCGACGAGAAGTGCCTGCGCGGCGTCTGCGAGACTGCCAGCAAGTGGCTGGCCGGTGTCGACATGACGGGGATCGAGTGATATGGCCGACGGGAAGAAAAAGCGTCGGGGCCGCCGGGCTTATCTGGAGGATTTTCATCAGAACGTAGCCGGGGAGTATATTTACACCGGTCAGACCCACGCGTGGAAGGCCCCGCGGGGAAAAACGCTTCTGAAGCTCTGGCTGTGCGCCATCGCCGCCATTGGTGCGGCGGTGGCCGCCGGATGCGTTCCGAACACCGGCATGGAGCGCCGGGTCTGGGCGCTCATCCCCTATGTGCTCATGCTCATCTCCTCCGGCGTGCAGGGATGGCTTTTGTACAAGCTGACCGATGGGGGCGACCCGGTGCGGGACTATGTCTGGAAAGCCAGCGTCCCCCGTCTGCCGGCAGTGGGAATTGTGACGTGTATTCTTGCATTCGCGTCGATTATGACGGAAATTGCAAATATTTTTGCACCAAACTTTGCGGGGACGCTGCCGTTTGCGCTTGGATTGATCGCCCTTGATGTACTGGCCGGAGCGACTTCTGTTGTTCTCAGCCGGACGGTCAAAGGGCTGGAATGGGCGTAAAAATCGTCATATTCCACAAAGATATGGAAAAAATCCGGGGTATGAATTGACAAGACACCTCCAAATGGAATATAATCAAATAGAATTTGGAATCGCTGTCCCTGAGGCTGGCCGTATTGGCGGTGATGGACAGAGGCAGAAGGGGTACCCCTTCTGTGCAGCATATGAAGGATTATATGCTGCAATACTGCTCGACGCGGCCCGATTCTGAACTATTTCGAGGAGGAAAATGCAAATGAAACACGCCAAGAAATTGCTGGCTCTGCTTCTGGCTCTGGCCATGGTTCTCGCCCTGGCTGCCTGCGGCGGCTCCGGCACGCCTGCTGCTTCCGGCTCCGGCGCTGCTTCCGGCAGTGCCGACAACGGCGGCAGCGAGCACGCTGCCAACACTCTGGTGGCGGCTGCGACCGGCTTTGGATCGAAGTTCTCTCCCTTCTTTGCCGCCAGCGCCGACGACCAGGACGTGGTCGACCTGACCCAGCTGGGTCTGCTGGTCTCCGACCGCGAGGGTTCCCCCGTGCTGAAGAGCATCGAGGGTGAGACCCGCACCTTCAACGGTACCGACTACACCTACAAGGGAATCTCCGACATCGACATCGTCCACAATGACGACGGCACCGTTGATTACAACGTGACCATCCGCGATGATCTGAAGTTCTCCGACGGTGAGCCTGTCACCATCGACGACGCCATCTTCTCCATGTACGTCTTCAACGATCCCACCTATGATGGCTCCGTCACCATGTACTCCTGCCCCATCGTCGGCCTGGAGGAGTATCGTCAGAACAACACCACTCTGAGCGCCCTGCTGGCCTCTCTGGGTGAGGACAACACGGACTTCTCCCTCGTGACCGAGGAGCAGCAGACCGCCTTCTGGAAGGCTGTGAACGAGGGCCTTGTCGCGTTCGCTCAGGAGATCGTTGACTATGTCAAGCAGGCTACCGAGAGCCCTGATCTGAGCGTGGCCGATGCCGCTTCTCAGTGGGGCTTCGATCTGGACGCCAGCGCCACCATCAAGGACTTTGCCATGGCCATCGGCGCTCAGTATGACTGGAACTTCTCCGCCATGGAGGCCGAGACTGCCGGTTCTGCTCTGGCCGACCTGATCCCCGAGGACGTCTACAACTACTCCACCACCAACGTGGCCACCGGCGAGTCCGCCCCCAACATCGCGGGCATCGTCCGCACCGGCGATTACAGCATGACTGTGACCACCAGCAAGTTTGACGCCACCTTCATCTATCAGCTGGGCATTCCCGTCGCCCCTCTGCACTACTATGGCGACACCGCTCAGTATGACTATGACAACAACTCCTTCGGCTTCCCCAAGGGCGACCTGTCCATCGTGCGTGAGAAGACCACCACTCCTCTGGGCGCCGGTGCGTACACCTTCGCCAACTATGCCGACGGCACCGTCTATCTGGATGCCAACCCCAACTACTTCGATGGTGAGCCCAAGACCGCTCACATCAACCTGAAGGAGACTCAGGAGGCCGATATGCTGACCGGCGTTCAGTCCGGCACTCTGGATATCGCCAACCCCTCCTACTCCAAGCAGGTCGCTCAGCAGATCGCTGAGTACAACGGCACCGACGAGCTGGCCGGCCCCGTCATGACCACTGAGCTGGTCGACTACCGCGGCTATGGCTACATCGGCATCGCCGCCGACAACGTCAAGGTCGGCAACGATCCCGCCTCCGAGCAGTCCAAGGATCTGCGCAAGGCCATCGCCACCGTCCTCGCCGCCTACCGCGATGAGGGCATCGACTCCTACTACGGTGAGACTGCCGATGTCATCAACTATCCCATCTCCAACACCTCCTGGGCTGCCCCCCGCGTGACCGACTCCGGTTACAAGGTGGCTTACTCCGTGGACGTGAACGGCAACGACATCTACACCAGCGGCATGACCACTGAGGAGAAGTACGACGCCGCTCTGCAGGCCGCACTGGGTTACTTTGAGGCCGCCGGCTACACCGTCACCGACGGCAAGCTGACTGCCGCTCCCGAGGGCGCCAAGCTGGAGTACATGGTCAACATCGGCGGCGGCGGTCAGGGCGACCACCCCACCTTCCTGATCCTGAAGAACGCTGCCGACGCCTTCGCCAAGATCGGCTTCACCCTGACCGTGAACGATCTGGCCAACGCTTCCGAGCTGTACGCTTCCTATCAGTCCGGTGTGGCTGAGATGTGGTGCGCCGCCTGGCAGGCTACCGCTGATCCCGATATGTATCAGCTCTACCACAGCCAGGGTTCCACCAACTACTATCAGATCAACGATTCCGATCTGGATGAGTACATCATGACCGCCCGTGAGTCCGACGATCAGAGCTATCGTAAGGGCCTGTACAAGGCTGCCATGGAGATCATCATGGACTGGGGCGTTGAGCTGCCCGTCTATCAGCGCAGCGAGGCCTATGTGGTCTCCTCCGAGCGCGTGGACATCAGCTCCCTGCCTTCCGACATGACTCCTTACTGGGGCTGGAAGAGCGAGGCCCAGAACATCGTGATGAAGTAATTCATTCCGATCCACTGCGCTGATCTCATTTGGTTTCAGGCAGGCATGACCTGCTGACGCCGACCCGCGTCCCCCGCTTCGGCGGGGGCGCGGATGCGGGGCGACCGCATGGCTGATCTGTCCGGCCATGCGGTGTGCCGCTTTCTGCAGGCGCAAGGAGCCGCTCCCATGATGGAACGGCTCCTTGTGCTTACAGGGCGGACGCCTTGTAAGTTTACAGTCCGCACGCCCGGCTGTTCGCCTCGCCGGTGCGGAGCAGAGAAAAAAGGGGAGGACCCGAATGCGAAAATTCATTATCAAGCGAATCATTATGTCCGTCTTCATTCTATTCTTTGTCGCCTTCATTATCTATGCGCTGCTGCGCTGTCTCCCGTCCTCCTATGTGGAGAACATGGCACAGCAGCTGTCCATGGCACCGGGCGCAAAGTCCTATGAAGAGTGGATCGCGCAGCTCAATGCCCAGTATGGTCTGGACAAGAACATTGTGCTGGGCTTCTTTACCTGGCTGGGCGACGCCGTGCGCGGCAACTTCGGCGACAGCTGGAAGTACACCGTGCCCGTGCTCCAGAAGTTCAACGACGTGATCTGGGTCTCCTTTATCATGGGTGCCATCTCCCTGGTGCTGGAGCTCATCATCGCCATCCCTCTGGGCGTCATTGCCGCCACGAAGCAGTATTCCCGCGCGGACTACGCCATCACCGCCGGTGCGCTGGTGGGTATCTCGCTGCCCACCTTCTTCTTCGCCACCCTGCTGAAGCTGCTGTTCTCCGTGAAGCTGGGCTGGTTCGATCTCTACGGCCTGGTAGGCCGCGACTATGCGCAGCTCTCCGCCGCGGGCCAGTTCCTGGATAAGGCCCACCATCTGGTGCTGCCCATCGTCACGCTGGTCATCGTCTCCGTCGGCTCGCTGATGCGCTACACCCGCACCAATATGCTGGAGGTGCTGAACTCCGACTATATCCGCACCGCCCGGGCCAAGGGCCTGAGCGAGCGCAAGGTCATCTATCACCATGCCTTCCGCAACACCCTGATCCCGCTGGTCACCATCGTGGGCGGCTCCCTGCCCGGCCTGTTCTCCGGCGCGCTGATCACAGAGACCCTGTATATGATCCCCGGCATCGGCTATACGTCCTATCAGGCCATGGTCGCCGGTGACATTCCGTTTTCCATGTTCTATATGACGTTCCTGGCCATCCTGACGTTGGCCGGCAACCTGATCTCGGACATCCTCTACGCTGTGGTGGATCCCCGGGTCCGCGTCGCGTAAGAGAGGAGGAGTACTGCAATGAGCGATATGAAAGACGAGAAGAAGCCTCAGCAGGAGGAACATTACTCTCTGAACGATGACCGCCGCGTCAAGGTGCTCTCTCCGGGCGCGCTGGTGGCAAAGCGGTTCTTCCGCAACCGGTTGGCCGTGCTGGGCATGATCATGCTGCTGGTCATGTTTGTGTTCTCCTTTGTGGGCGGACTGGTCAGCCCCTATGGACAGGACGAGCAGTTCTACACCTACGAGGATCAGAACAAGGAGTACGCCGGCGTGGTGCGGAACAACGATTTCCGCTACGACAGCGCCGAGGGACAGGACTTCACCTCCATCCTTCAGGCCCAGTTCATGCTGGCCTATGGCAAGATGACTCCGGACGCCGAGACGGCGGACTTTGAGTACAAGGATACTCAGTACACCATCACCCGTGAGGGCGAGGATTTCTACTCCATTTCCTCCAAGGGCACGCTGCTGGCCATCGCCTATAAGGACATCGTCAACAGCGACGAGGCCGACCCCGGCTTCGCCGTCAAGTATGCCGCCCTGAAGGCCTATACCAATAAGGAGACCGCCTTCACCGCCGACGGCACCGATTACACCCTCGACAAGGACGGTACCATTCGGACCGGCGGCAAGGATGTGGGCTATATCAGCCGCTTCGTCGTCTCCCCGGTGGAGAACGGTATCAGCCTGAGCCGTCAGTTCAAGGAAGAGCTGGACGCCGCCATTGAGGACGACGCCTCCGAGTTCAAATTCACGGAGGCCGACGGCACCGAAAAGAACTATGAGATCACCTACAACGCCGCCACCCAGACCTGGTCGATCATGCAGGCCACTGCCACCTATGTCTACGATCAGTATGCCGCTCCGTCCAAGGCCCACTGGCTGGGCACCGATGTCAACGGCATGGATATGCTGACCCGCCTGATGTACGGCGGCCGCGTCTCTCTGGTCATCGGCTTCATCGTCGTTCTGATCGAGGCTGGCATCGGCGTTGTGCTGGGCGGCGTCTCCGGCTACTGCGGCGGCTGGGTGGATAACCTCATCATGCGTATCGTCGATATTTTCTACTGCATCCCCTCCATGCCCGTTATCATTATTCTGGGCGCGGCCATGGATGCCATGCGGGTGGACCCGCAAATCCGAATGGTCTACCTGATGCTGATCCTCGGCTTCCTCGGTTGGCCCGGCATTGCCCGTCTGGTGCGCGGCCAGATCCTGTCCCTGCGTGAGCAGGAATTCATGACCGCTACCGAGGCCTGCGGCATCCGCGCGTCCCGCCGGATCTTCCGCCACCTGATCCCCAACGTCATTCCCCAGCTGATCGTCACCTGCACCATGAGCCTGGGTTCCACGATCATCATGGAGGCCACCCTGTCCTTCCTGGGTCTGGGTGTCAAGTTCCCCTTCGCCTCCTGGGGCAATATCATCAGCGATGTCAACGACGCTTTCGTCATGACCCACTACTGGTTCATCTGGATCCCCGCCGGTATCTGCCTGCTGATCAGCGTGCTGGGCTTCAACTTTGTAGGCGACGGTCTCCGCGACGCCTTCGACCCGAAGATGAAACGGTAAGGGAGGAACATCGACTATGGCAAAGAAACACGCAGAGGGCTACCTTTCCGCAAAGGAGTCCCGCCGGATCGCCAAAGAGAACCGGAAGATCACCAATGAGCTGGAGAAAAAGCGCAAGCGCAAGAATGTGCCTGAGTCCGAGTACCTGACCCAGATGCACGATCCCAACAACGCGGTGGAGTTTGACGATCTGCACACTTACTTTTTCACCGACGCCGGCACCGTCAAGAGCGTGGACGGCGTGAGCTTTGAAGTGCCCATCGGCAAGACCGTGGGCGTCGTGGGCGAGTCCGGCTGCGGCAAGAGCGTCACCAGCCTGTCGCTCATGCAGCTGGTCCAGCGGCCTCAGGGTCAGATCGTCTCCGGTGAGATCCGCCTGAATCTGGGCGACAAGGCCTACGAGGTCTCCAAGGTGCCCACCGAGAAGATGCAGTCCATCCGCGGCAACTACGTCTCCATGATCTTCCAGGAGCCCATGACCAGCCTGAACCCGGTGTTCCGCATCGGCGCACAGGTGGATGAGGTCATCGCCCTCCACGACGGCGAGGGCAAGAGCAAGGAGGACGTCAAGGCCCGCACCATCGAGCTTTTGAAGATGGTCGGCATCGCCAACAGCGAGGGCGTCTACTCCATGTTCCCCCACGAGCTGTCCGGCGGTATGCGCCAGCGCGTCATGATCGCCATGGCGCTGGCCTGCAACCCCAAGGT
>USIZ01000068.1 GCA_900554855.1 uncultured Eubacteriales bacterium
CTGCAAGTGGCGCTATGACAAGGCGCAGAATGTCATTGAGGTCTACGAGATCCCGTACAGCACCTCCATCGAGGTTATTATGGACAAGGTGGTGGAGCTCAACAAGGCGGGCAAGGTTAAAGAGATCGCCGATATGCGCGACGAGACCGATCTGAACGGTCTGAAGCTGGCCATCGACCTCAAGCGCGGTGTGGATCCCGACAAGCTCATGCAGAAGCTCTATCGGCTCACTCCCCTTCAGGACAGCTTTGCCTGCAACTTCAACATTCTGATTGCCGGAATGCCCCGGGTCATGGGCGTGGGCGAGATTCTGGACGAATGGACGGCCTGGCGCACCGAGTCCGTCCGCCGCCGGGCCTACTACGACATGACGAAGAAGGAGGAGAAATACCACCTGCTTCAGGGCCTGAAGAAGATCCTGCTGGACATTGATAAAGCCATCAGGATCATCCGGGAAACCGAGTCCGACGCAGAGGTCATTCCCAATCTGATGATCGGCTTCGGCATCGACCAGGTGCAGGCCGAATATGTGGCGGAGATCAAACTGCGCAACATCAATAAGGAATACATCCTCAAGCGCACCGCCGAGGTGGATGAGCTGGCCGACCAGATTGCCGATCTCAAGGATCTGATCGCATCTCCCAAGCGGCTCCAGAACGTCATCATCCAGGAGCTCACCGAGGTGAAGAAGAAGTTCGCCGCACCCCGCCGCACCGAGATCCTCTATGACGTGGAGGAGACCGTGGTAGAGGAAGAGGAGGAGATCCCGGATGTGCCGGTGAACCTGTTTCTCTCCCGGGAGGGCTACCTCAAGAAGATCACCCAGCAGTCGCTGCGTATGTCCTCTGATCAGAAATACAAAGAGGGCGACGGCCCCTACCTCAGCTGGGAGGCCAGCAACCGGGACGAGCTGTTGGTGTTCACCAACAGGCAGCAGTGCTACAAGTGCCGCCTGAATGACTTCGAGCCCTCCAAGGCCAGCGTGCTGGGCGATTACCTGCCCACCAAGCTGGGCATGGATGAGGGCGAGACCGTGTTCTGGGCCTGCATCCCCGGAGATTACTCCGCCCAGCTGCTGTTCTGCTTTGAAAACGGCAAGGTGGCCCGGGTGCCCCTCAGCGCCTACCAGACCCAGAGCAACCGCCGCCGTTTGACCGGCGCCTACTCCGACAAATCCCCGCTGGTGGCCTGTCTGCCGGTAACCGAGGAGCAGGAGTATGTGCTCATCTCCACCGAGGGCCGGGCCGTCATCTTCAATTCCGCCGCCCTGTCCCCCAAGACCACCCGCTCCACCCAGGGCGTCAACATCATGACGCTGAAACCCAAGTGGCATGTCGCCGAGGCCAGGCCCCTCGCCCAGTCCGGCATTGTCAACGTCTCCCGTTACCGCTCCCGCTCCCTCCCCGTAGCCGGTGCTCTGCTGAAGCCGGAGGATAAGGGCGAGGAGCAGATGACGCTGATCTGAACCTGACGCTGCTGCACGTACCGAAAGGCCTCCCCCAGAGGGGGGAGGCCAAAGGGCAGTGCGTCCGCCGCATCCCTTACACTCTATGCGAACCGAGGTTTTTTCCATGGCAGATCTTGAAAAACTGGCCAAAAATTTGACGCAGGAGGGCTTTCTGGTCTCCCGCTTTGCAACGGCAGAAGCCGCCTGCGCCTATCTCAACCGCGCCATCGACGGCGCGAGCGTGGGCTTCGGCGGCAGCCAGACCGTCCGGGACATGGGTCTTTATGAGCAGCTGAGCACCCACAACGACTGCTACTGGCACTGGGACAAGGTAAATAATGTGATCCCCGCCGAGGCCACCAACGCTCAGGTCTACATCTGTTCCCTGAACGGCGTCAGTGAAAACGGCGAGCTCATCAACATTGACGGCGGCGGCAACCGGGCGGCCTCCACCCTCTACGGTCACCAGAAGGTCTATTTCGTCATCGGCACCAATAAGATCGCCCCGGACTACGACGCCGCCCTGTGGCGAGCCCGGAACATCGCCGCTCCGCTGAATGCCAAGCGGCTGGAACGCAAAACGCCCTGTGTCAAGACCGGGCGCTGCATGAACTGCTCCTCCCCGGAGCGCATCTGCCGGGGGCTGGTCGTCCTCTGGGAAAAGCCTGCGCTTATCCCCGAGGTAGAAGTGGTCATCATTGAGCAGGAGCTGGGATTCTGAGCGGTTCACAGCCGTCTTTTTATCGCCATATCACCCTTTCCATGTCATTCCGAGGGAGTGAAACGACCGAAAAACCTTAAAACACCGACTTCTGCTAAAAACGATTTTTTGTCGGACATCTGTGTTTTAGGATTCTTCACTCCGTTCAGAATGACAGGGGCGAAGTTCCCCTCGATTCAAGGAGGTGCTACGATTGAAACGCATACTGTCTCTTTTGCTGTGCGGTACGCTGTGCGCCGGGCTGCTCTGCGGCTGTGCCTCCGTGTTTGACCGGGGCTATTATTCCGTCACACCCCATCAGGAACAGTCCGCTTCCGATGAGGACGCCTCCATTCTCCGGGCTGAGAACTACACCGATCTGGTCAGCTGCGTCCAGCACTTTGTGTCCATGGGGCAAGCCAGCGGCACCGTCCACGTCTACAAATATCCCGGTGACATCACCGCCGACCTGAAGCGGGCGTGCAGCGAAGTACGCACTGAGGATCCGCTGGGTGCCTACGCCCTCAACAGCGTCGACTACAGCTGCAACCGCATCGTCTCCTATTACGAGTGTACCTTCAATTTTCTCTATCGCCGCACGCCCGAACAGATCGCCGCCATCACCACTGCCTACGGCACCGCCACCATCCGCGACCTGCTGCAAGATAAGCTGTCCAGCTTTGCCACATCGCTGACCATCCGCACCTCCGACTATTACGCAGACCGCGCCAGCCTCTATACACTGGTACAGGAGGCCTATTATGCCGATCCGCTCACCGCTCAGGATTATCCTCGGGTAACCGTGGCCATTTACCCCGATTCCGGCGATGTGCGCATTGTGGAGTTCAACTTCACTTACAGCTGGCCGGAAACCACTATGGTCAGCCGCGTGAATGCCACCATGGCCGCTGCCGGAGAACTGGTGGGTCGGGACACCGGTGCCACTGCCACCGTGGCCTGGCTGCTCTATTCCCGCCTGTTGGAAAACACCGTCTATCGCGAGGACGGCAGCTCCTCCGTTTACGGTGCGCTCTGCCTCGGCTCCGCCAACAGCGAGGGGCTGGCGCTGGGCTATGCCCTGCTCTGCCGGCAGGCCGGCATCTCCTGCGCCCTTGTCAAGGGTACGCTGGGCGACACCCCCCACTGCTGGAATCAGGTCACACTGGACGGAGAAACCTATTTCCTCGATCTGACCCGCTCCGACCCGGAAGAGAGTTTTCTGCTCCCCGCCGAGGAGCTTCTGGCCGCTGGCTACCAGTGGTCTGGCACTCCGGAAACAGCCCCCGCAGACACCGCTGCGGAGAAAGAGTAAAATTATTTCAAAAAAGTGTTGACATTTTCCCGCAACCTGCTATAATAATCTTCGTTGCCGCGGGAGTAGCTCATCTGGTAGAGCGCCACCTTGCCAAGGTGGAGGTAGCGAGTTCGAGCCTCGTCTTCCGCTCCAAAAAGAAACGCATCTGTGAAAACAGATGCGTTTCTTTTTGGTTCCTTGCGGAAATTTCACCAACCGGCAAGAAATAAATTCTTACTGGTTGCTTTTTCCCTGTGCGGGAAATATAATAAAGTGTAATATTTTTTCGCAAAATCAGATCAGAGAGGAGTTGTACCCGAATGGACGGCGACGGTCGAAGTTGCAGACATGAGAGCGGCATGGCCCAGGACGCACCGGTTCCCTTGCGGGTCCAGCGTCTGCCCTGAGCTTTTGCGTGTCTCACTCTGCCTCTAACCGTTTTTTCTACTGCAATATGTAAGAGAGCGGAGGCAATGGAATATGGATCAAGAAGATTTTGTGGAGACCTATGGCTTCTCCACCGATGACCTCAACCAGCTGCTGGAGCGAAAGCAATACCGCCAGCTGCGGGAAAAGGTCAATGACCTGAACGAGGCGGACACTGCCGAATATCTTGAGGAGCTGCCTGATGAGAAGCGCCTGCTGGTGTTTCGGATGCTCCAGAAGGATAAGGCGTCTGACGTATTCGCCTTTTTACCCCCTGACATTCAGAAGATCATCATCGACTCCTTCACCGATACCGAGCTGCGCAACATCGTAGAAGACCTCTATGTGGATGACGCGGTCGATATGCTGGAGGAGCTGCCTGCCAGCGTGGTGCGGCGCGTGCTGAAAAACGCCAAACCCGAGACCCGGAACCTCATCAACCAGTTTTTGAGGTATCCGGACAACTCCGCCGGCAGCATCATGACCGCCGAGTACCTCTCCCTGAAAAAGGAGATGGAGGTGCACGACGCATTCGACTATATCCGGGCCAACGGACAGGACTCCGAAACGATCTACGTCCTGTTTGTGACGGATGAAAAGCGCCATCTGGAGGGCGTTGTCACCGTCAAGGATCTGCTGATGCACCCTTATGAGGCAAAGATCGGCAGCATCATGGAGGACAACGTCATCAAGTGCGTCACCACCGACGACCAGGAGGACGTGGCCGACCTGTTCAACCGCTACGACCTGCTGTCCATGCCCGTGGTGGATCAGGAAAACCGGCTGGTCGGCCTGATCTCCGTGGACGACGTGGTGGACGTCATGGAGGACGAGGCCACGGAGGACATGGAAAAGATGGCCGCCATCATCCCCACCGAACGGCCCTACTTCAAGACCAGCGTCTTTGAGACCTGGAAAAGCCGCATCCCGTGGCTGACCGTCCTGATGGTCAGCGCCACCTTTACCGCCATTATTCTGACGGCGTTTGAAAACCAGCTGGCCGCCTGCGCCGCCCTGACCGGCTTCATCCCCATGCTGATGGGCATCGGCGGTAACTCCGGCAGCCAGGCCAGCGTCACGGTCATCCGCGCCACCAGTCTGGGCGACGTGGAGTTCAAGGACTTTTTCCGGGTCATCTGGAAGGAGATCCGGGTGGGCGCCCTCTGCGGCGTGTCACTGGCGGCAGTCAACTTTATCAAGATCTGGCTGGTGGACAAGCTGCTGCTGGGCCACGACATCACCCTGATGGTGGATCTGGTGGTCTGCGCCACCTCCGCCGCCGTGGTCGTGTTCGCCAAGACCGTAGGCGCCATGCTCCCTCTGCTAATGGAAAAGCTGGGCTTCGACCCCGCCGTCATGGCCTCCCCCTTCATCTCCACCGTCATGGACGCCATGAGCCTGCTCATCTACTTCCTGTTTGCACACCTGCTGCTGGGGATCTGAGCAGTTACCTTCATGTGAAAAATTCATAAATATGCCCCCGGCCATCTTTCCAAGATGGCCGGGGGCAGTTCTTTTACTTACCCGATTTTTTCAGTCTGATAATATAGTCCGCGTTGACGTATTCCTCCCGGCCCTTCTTGTCGGTCAGGGTGATCCAGCCGTCGGCATAGTGGGTCAGTTTCCCGTTCAGCGTGTCATTGATGGTAGTGACGTAGACATCCTCCCCCATCAGCTTCTGAATGATCTCCTCCATAACGGGTTCAGCTCCTTTTCTGCGGCGCAGCTTGGCCGCGTGGCGGGCGCCCGCGCTCCGGCGGGCGGTCCGCGCCATATAATACAAAATAAAAACCAACAGGAAGATCGGGATCCAGCTAGAAAAATTCATATCTCGTCCTCCTCCCAGAACAGGTCGTCCAGCGTCCTGTCCAACGTCCGGCAGATGGCGCGGCACAGCTTGATGGTGGGGTTGTAATCCCCCTTCTCAATGGCGTTGATAGTCTGACGGGATACGCCCACCAGATCCGCCAGTGCCTGCTGACTCAGGTCCTTCTCCGCCCGGGCCGCCTTCAATTTCAGATTCTTCATGCGTCCCGATCAGCTCGTTCCTCCTGTCTGTCCTTCCACATCCGGAGCAGCTGGACGATCAGGATGATCAGCCAGAACACCATGCGCTCCGTATAGTCGAATACGCGGATGCTGCTTACTCCATCGTCGGTCAGTTCCAGCCAGAGGTTTGCACCTCTGGCTGCGATCAGACCTGCGCAGCTGTAAATGACCCAGCGGGGCTTTCGATCCAGCTTCTGATAGGCGTGCTTCCAGATGGCCACACACCAAAAGACCAGCAGGCCCAATTCCAGGCCGATCTCCTCTGTCCCCACCAGGCCCAGCCAGTTGTCCCCGCCAAGGCCGCCGCCATCCAGCACCGCCGCCTTGACCAGTGCGCTTACACCCAGAAAGACCATCACCGACCAAAAGGCCGCACGATAGGCCAGAAGGCGGGCCGTGCGCTGGCGTTCGTCATACTCCTCCACCCGATTAGGGTTATGGGCACGCCGCCACAGGCCATACAGCAGCACTGCGGCAATAGCTGCGCCGATCAGGATCAGAGCAATGACCAGTACAGGATCTGTCGCGTTCACACGGTTCATTCCGTCTCCTCCTTCCGTCTCGCCGCCCGACAGAGCAAAACAGCGGTATCAAATTGTGATTTTCTTCCTCCTGAGTTCAGAATAGCATTCGCCCCG
This sequence comes from uncultured Eubacteriales bacterium, assembly GCA_900554855.1. Lineage (GTDB taxonomy): Bacteria > Bacillota > Clostridia > Oscillospirales > Oscillospiraceae > UMGS1766. The sequence continues at coordinate 6,555 of USIZ01000068.1, forward strand.
TATTCTGTCAAGTATATTTTACAGTATGATTCTTATATCTGTCATTCATATGTAAAAAAGCAGGGCGGCCGTTGGCCGCCCTACACAATCAATTTACGGTCATTCCCAGTCTTTCCACACGTCCGGGCAGTAGCCCACGGTGGCCTGACGGCCGTTGCGAACGATGGGGGTGCGGATCATCTTCGGGTTGTACAGCAGATGCTCCAGCTTCTGGCCGTCATAGGCATAGTAGCTCAGCGTTTTGGCGTCCGGGTGCTTGGGGTCGATGAGCCGATCCACGCCGCCCACCGCCCGGGCCACGTTTTCCAGTTCCCGCGGCCCCATGCCGAACCGGAGCAGGTCGATAAACTGAAACTTCA
>USIZ01000069.1 GCA_900554855.1 uncultured Eubacteriales bacterium
GGTTTCATGCGGTTCCCACCACATCTAAACCGTAAATACATTATACGAGGAGCATAAAATGAAGCGGGTCTGTAAAAATTGTGGGAATGTTGTCAAGGGAAAAGGAAGGTTCTGCGACAAATGCGGTGCCGAGCTGGTAGACGAAATGCCTGTCATCGAAGAAGATCGCACGCAGCCGGTAAATGAAATCCCTGCTGCCGAGGATGCCAATGCCCAACCGGTGGGAGAAATATCTGCGGCCCCGGAAGGTAACTCCAAGCAAAAGAAGAAGCGGCGGTGGATTATCCCGTTGATTGCGGCAGTAGTCGTAATTGCGGCTGCGGCAGTTGGCGCCGTTTTCATTTTTAGAAGTTCGGCCAATCAGTATCGAACCATTCTGACCGCTGCGCGAAAGACACTGGAGAAGAATGTTTCATTTTCCGTTATGAATCAATCTGGTGATAGCATTTATGGACAAGTAGAGATTGACCCGGATGAGGGAACAGTTCATTTTTATGTAGAGAATGATTATGGTGATAGTGAAGTATATGACTATGAATATGGCCATGGAACGTATACAGAGTATGACAGTGATGGTGATATAGATTCACACAAAGGAACGGACGACCAGAATATGCTTTCTGAAGCATTGCTAACGTTTGTCGAGAACGGAGACACGGAAGAGTTTTATAAATATCTGCCGTATACGGATATCTTTCAGGAGTGTTTTAAACTTGATAGTTATGATGTCGATACTGACATTCTTGCTGATGTGGGGCATAAACTGTATCAGGAATTGTCTACAGAAGATACGGTTATTTTCGAGGATGTGGAGGATGTACCGTATGAGGACTTGTCTACACAAGATCCGTTGATGGTGCTACAGATCGAAAACAATACCCAGGGGAAAAAGACTTGTTATACATTTTCGCCGTACATCGATGATGACGGTGTTATGCCGCTGTGGGAAGAAATTTTGACTCTGATGAAGCCCTTATACACTGGCTCTTCGAATGAGGAAACGTATAATGCAGTGGCCTCTACCACTCCGAAGGGATATGCTGAATTTTGGGTGGATTCCGATGGCTACCTAAAGGCAATAAATATTCTTGTATTATGGACAGATCCAGAGATGATCGAAAACAGGGGCTGGGGCGTGAATTATCTAATCAAAATAGATAACTATGATTATGATTAAGGGATGATTGTATGAAATGCTCTAAATGTGGAAAAAGGATCAAAGTCGGAATGCAGTTCTGCACAAATTGCGGTGCCAGCATTGAGCAGCCGTCGGCTTCTGCGGTGCAGGCAAAGACTGGCGCGAAGAAAAAAGGCGTAGTTATTACGCTCTGCATTGTGCTGGCGCTGGCTGTCATCGGCGCAGGCGTATTCTTTGTGCTCCGTCTGTTGAACCCCGTGAGCCGAGTCATGTCAGCGCTGGAATCCGGCGACTACACCAAGGCTTTGTCTATTTATGAGGATAAAGTAGAGGGCGACCGGAAAAAGGACAGCACGCTGAGCGAAGATGTTGTGGCCTATCTGGAGAAGTGCCAGAATGATTTTCTGAATGAAACCATGAGTTATGAGCAGTTTACGGGCGTGATTGAGGGAATTCGGTCACTTGCAATCAGTAAGCTGGACAGTAAGCTGGATGCTGCTGCCGAATATGCCGATATGCTGAATCAGTCCCGAATTGCCTATCAGACGGCGGAATCCTTCTATGAAAAGCAGGACTATGGCTCCGCGATTGGATACTACAATCAGGTCAACTATCAGGATACCTATTACGATGATGCACAGAGTAAGTGCAAGGAATGCTCAGATAACTATCGCCAGCAGGTGCTGAATAGTGCAGATCAGCAGGTGGCTAACGGTGATTATACGGGCGCATTGGCATCTTTAAAGAGCGGTCTGGATATATTAACTGACGATCCCGACCTGACAGCCAAATACAACAGCATCAAAACGGAGCAGACAAATCAAGCGGTGCAGGCTATACTGACTCAGGGGAAAGAACAGCATGACAGAGGTGACCTGAAAGGCGCCATTAAGACGTTGTGGAATGGTATTGGAGAATACAATGATGAAGGCCTTCAACAGTTATGTGACAGCTATGTAGAGGAGTGTAAAGCTGTGATGACTTCCGAGGCAGAGCAGGCATTTGCAAATGGTGGTTATTCTGCAGCGGTAACTGCAATAGAGGAATACAATGATACTCTGCAAAATACGGCAGAATATTATGATCTACTGGATTATTATCGTAATTTGGCACCAGTTTCTTTGGGACAGTTAGAGACCTTTAGTGGAAGCTGGGATAGAAATGGACCACAGCTCGATTTCTTGGGCAACAGCTACCAGAATGGGTGTATTAAATCTGTTTGGAGTGGTTCAAAGCCGTCTATCGAGTATCACCTTAATGGAGAGTATACGTCCATGTCTGGTGTTGTAGTTATTGCCGACTGTGATAAAGGTTCGACAGATCAAACAGGGCATATTGAGATATATGGCGATGATAATTTGCTTTTTTCCAGTTCTGTGCTGACCATAAAGTCAAACCCGGAACAGTTTAATATTTCGTTGTCTGGCGTCAATTTTTTGAAGATCGTTATAAGATCTGATACATACATTAACTATTTTTCAACTGATCTTATGCTGGGAGATACCATACTGAACAAATACTGATACAAAACCAAACCCCCGCTGTGGAGCGAAAAACTTCCACAGCGGGGGCATCTGATTTGTTGAAACCTTTTTGCTTAATCCCGCTGCGCCAGCGGCACGAAGGGGCGCTTGGGGGCGACGGCCTTGTAGGCGGGACGGATGATCTTGTTGCCGGGGGTATAGACCTCCTCCAGCCGGTGGGCGCACCAGCCCACCATGCGGGCGGTGGCGAACAGGGGGGTGTAGAGCTCCTCGGGGATGTCCAGCATCTGATAGACGAAGCCGGAGTACAGATCCACATTGGCGCAGAGCATCTTGTCGTGGCCGGTCTCCCGGGCGAACACGCCGGGGGCAAGCCGCTCCACCGACTCCACCAGCTCCAGCTGGTCGGTCATGCCCTTCTCCTCGGCCAGATTCCGGGCGAACTTACGCAGAATGACGGAACGGGGGTCGCTCATGGTGTAAATGGCGTGGCCCATGCCGTAGATCAGGCCGCTGCCGTCGCCCAGCTCCTTGTGGATAATGCGGCTGAGTACGCTCTGGACCTCCTCGTCGTCCTTCCAGTCGCCCACGTTCTCGGCCACCACGTCCAGCATCTGCTTGGCGCGGATGTTGGCGCCGCCGTGGCGGGGGCCCTTCAGGGAGCCGACGGCCGCCGCGATGGAGGAATAGAAGTCGGTGTGGGAGGAGGAGATGACGCGGCAGGTGAAGGCGCTGTTGTTGCCGCCGCCGTGCTCGGCGTGGAGCACCAGGCAGAGATCCAGCAGCTTGGCCTCGCTGTCGGTGAATTTGTTGTCCTTGCGCACGGCGTAGAGGAAGTTCTCGGCCAGAGACATTCCGTCCTGCGCCCGGTGGAGGTAGAGGGAATCGCCGTCGAAATAGCACCGCTTGGCGGCGTAGGCGTGGGCCACGATCATGGGGGTGCGGGCGATGAGAGAGATGGCCTGACGCAGCTCGTTCTCCAGAGTCATAATCTCGGCCTTGTCATCGTAAGAATAGAGGGCCAGCACACTGCGGGCGATCTTGTTCATCACGTTGCTGGACGGGGCCTTCAGGATCATGTCCTCGGTGAACATGGGGGGCAGGGGGCGCATCTCGCCCAGCAGTTCGGTGAACTTGCCCAGCTCCTCGCGGTTGGGCAGGCGGCCCATGAGCAGCAGGAACGCCGTCTCCTCAAAGCCGAAGCGCTTTTCGGAGACAAAGCCGCGGATCAGATCCTCCACGTTGATGCCGCGGTAGTAGAGCTTGCCGGGCATGGGGACCTTCTCGCCGTCCTCCATGTAGTAGCCCATAACGGAGCCGACCTGGGTCAGACCGGCCATGACACCGGTGCCGTCGGCGTTGCGCAGCCCCCACTTGATGTCCGCGCCGTGATCCTGACTGCGGCTGATCTTGTTGTTGTCCGGGTAAATATGAGTCAGTTCCGTCAGGAACGCCTGAGCGTCCTCTTTTGAATGAAAGTACAGATTGTCCTGCATTACTGCGCGGCCCCTTTCTCTTGTTCCAAATAGCGTATATCTATTATTAGTATAGCCCTTTAAATCGGCACTGTCAACGAAAATGCAAGAAAAGAAAATGAATTATGCATTGCAAATGGCGCGACGCGGACTGCCAAAGGCTTCCCCTGGGGGGGGGAAGCTGTCGCCGTAGGCGACTGATGAGGGGGCAGGTCCAGGAAGTTTTCCGTTCATCGCCACCTCATCCGGCCCTTCGGGCCACCTTCTCCTCAAGGAGAAGGCTTTCGGGGTCGGTACATTACTGAAAAATCCTGCGAAAGGACATTCAAACTTTCAAACTGAAAACATTGCAACCGTAAAAGCATAGGAATCGAGGTCTTATCATGCGCCGTGAAATTCAAAAGCAAAATAATTTCAAACAAGAACTGCGTTTTATTCTGGCGGCGTTCCTTCTTCCTTTTTGCGCGATATTGGCGCTGGGGCTGCTTTGCCTGGGACGGGAGCTGATGAAGGACGGCGATGCGGAGCCGTCATCCTCCATCAGCTGGCCGCTGGCGGCTGTGGATACGGCCACCTCCTCCCTGCCGGAAGCGGCGGGGGCGAATGGCGCCGAACAGGAGGGGACGAGCCGGAGCGATCGGTGGGACGACAGCGTGACGCTGACGGTGCTGATCGGCGGCGAGGAGCGAACCATGACGCTGGGAGACTATCTCTGGGGCGTGGTGGCGGCGGAGATGCCGGCGGGCTTTGAACAGCAGGCGCTGAACGCCCAGGCCGCCGCAGCCCGGACCTACACAGTCTATCAAATGCTCCACCACACCGCCGCCCACACGGCTGATCTCTGCGATGATGTGGGATGCTGTCAGGCGTGGATCAGCCGGGAGGAGCGCGCGGAAAAATGGGCGGGCGAGGATGCGGACGCCCTGAGCGCGAAGATCACACAGGCGGTGGCGGACACCGACGGCATGGCGGTCTGCTATGAGGGGGCGCCCATTCAGGCGCTGTTCCACGCCGCCAGCGCCGCCTTTACCCGCTCGGCCGCCGAGGTGTTCGGGGAGGAGCTGCCCTACCTCCAGAGCGTGGAAAGTCCCGAGGGGGACGAGGTGCCCAACTATTACAGTGTGGTCACGGTTCCCTCCACAGAGTTTGTGGAAAAACTGACCGCCGCCGCGCCCGGGTGCGACTTTTCCGGGGACAGCTCCGGGTGGATCGGCCCGACCGTCTACGACACGGCGGGGCTGAGCACCGCCGTGCAGATCGGCGGACAGGAGGTGCCGACCCGGACACTGCGCACCCTGTTCTCCCTGCGCTCCTCCAGCCTGAGCGTGGAGATGCGGGACGGAAACGCCGTGTTCTACGTCACCGGCTACGGCCACGGGGTGGGCATGAGCCAGTACGGGGCCAATGCCCTGGCAAAACAGGGCAAAAGCTGGCAGGAGATCCTGACTTGGTATTATTCCGGCACGGATGTGGAAAATCTAGCTGACAAAAATCTGGATTTGGGGTAAAATGAGATGTTAGTATCGTAGAGACTGCCGAAGGCTTCCCCTCAAGGGGAAGGCTTTTGGTGCGGCGCTGACAGTTTTCGGGTCTAGTGTAGGGCGGGTGCTTGCCCCCCCGCCGCGGACGGCCGCATCTGTCGTAACAGGACAGCTTGCAGGTAATTGGCAAGCACCCGCCCTACATCAGCCCTGTTGACTTTCCGTTTATTCCCACCAAGGATGTGAATGTATGAACAAAAGAATCTATCCCCTGCTGGCCGTTTTGCTGGGTGCGGCGGGCTTTGGGCTGCAATGCCGGGCACAGACCACGGCGTTTGAACCGCTGACCGGGCTGATCGTCCCCGGCACGGCGTCCATGCTTGTGTTGAAGATCTTCTTCGTGGCGGTGCCGGTCATCGCCCTGCTGTGCGCCCTGCCCCTGAAGGGCTCCGGCGCGCGCATCGACGCCACGGGGCGGCTGTTTGAGCATCTGAGCTTTCCCGCCCGATTCGTGGGCGTGCTGGCGGGGATGCTGTACTGCGCCGCCGCGCTGCTCCGGCTGACCGGCGATGTTCGCACCGGCGCCGGCCTCGCCGTGCTGGCGGTGGATGTTCTGCTGATCGTCGGCGGCGCGGGCATGGTGTGGCAGATCGTCACGCCGGGATCCCGGCGCAATCTCCTCACCCTCCTGCCCGGCTTCTCCATCGCCTTCTGGCTGGTGATTTACTACCACACCCAGTCCAAGGACCCCATTGTGGAGCGCTACGGCGCACTGCTGCTCTGCCTGATGGCCACGGCGCTGGCCCTCTATCACCAGGCGGGCTGGTCCTTCGGCAAGGCCAATCCGGTGCGCGGGATGACCTTCACCCTGACAGCCGGGATCTATGCGTTCACTGCCATGCCGGCGGCCGCAGGCACCGCCGACCTGCTGGCGCTCACCGCCGTCGGGCTGTGGATGCTGCTCCACGCCGCGGTTCTCCCCGGTGCGCCGGAGAAAACGGCGGAAAAACCGGAAGAAGAATGAAGAAGAAAGAAAATGCCCCCGGCTGCGGAGTGAAAACCGCGGCCGGGGGCATTGCTGTAAATGGAGGGGTTGCGGAAGATCAGGGCTTACGGATGAAGAAGTTCATGACGAGCGTCAGTGCGCCCAGAATGATGACCATCAGGAAGGTGGTCTGGTAACCGCCGCCGGCCGCCTGAATGAGGGCTGCGGACAGCATGGGGCCGATGATCGCCGCCGGGAAGGTGCACAGGTTGCACACGGAGAAGTTCTGCGCATAGTGGGTGTTGCCGTAGAGCTGACGGATCATAGTGGCATT
>USIZ01000070.1 GCA_900554855.1 uncultured Eubacteriales bacterium
AGACCGAGCCCTCCCCGGTGGGCCGCTCCATTCTGGGCGATCTGGTGGAAAACTACACTTTCGCCGGCGAGAAACGGCTCCCCATCTGCCAGGACACCGGCATGGCGGTGGTGTTCTGCCAGCTGGGGCAGGACGCCCACATCACCGGCGGCCTGCTCCGGGACGCCGTAAACGAGGGCGTCTCCAAGGGCTACACCGAGGGTTTTCTGCGCAAGAGCGTGGTGCGCGACCCCATCCGCCGGGTGAACACCGACGACAACACCCCCGCCGTGCTCCATGTGGAGCTGGTGGAGGGGGATCAGCTCACCATCACCGTGGCCCCGAAAGGCTTCGGCAGTGAAAATATGACCTCCCTGCATATGCTCAAGCCCTCCATCACCCAGGAGACCATTGAGGACACTATCGTCCGGGCGGTGTCCGAGGCCGGAAGCAACCCCTGTCCGCCGGTGGTGGTGGGCGTCGGTCTGGGCGGCGACGCCGAGCTGTGTGCCATTCTGGCCAAGAAAGCACTGCTTCGCCCGGTGGATCAGCACAACGAGGATCCCTTCTACGCCGAGATGGAGGCGCGCATTCTGGAAAAGATCAATCGGCTGGGCATCGGCCCCCAGGGGCTGGGCGGGCAGACCACCGCGCTGGCCGTGGCCATCAACGCCTACCCCACCCACATTGCCGGTCTGCCCTGCTGCGTCAATCTGGGGTGCCATGTGACACGGCACGCAACGAAAGTTCTCTGAAAAATACAAGTTATTTCGCCGCCTGCGGGCGGCGAAATTTCTGAGCTTGTCAAGGAACTCTGCGAGGCTCTTGTGTGCAAATATCGAAGACAGGACTTTTTTGACAGGCTGAAATGCCCGCCTGACGGCGGGCATTTCTCTTATTCATCTTCCAGCAGTTCGAGGATCTCATCCACCTGATCCTCCAGCTCCTCGTGGCGGTCGGCCCAGGTCTCATACGCCTCGCTGTTCATGTTCTTCGGCTCCTTTTCGTCCAGCACGGCGATCTCCGCTCTCAGCCGTTCCAGCAGCGTCAGCAGTTCCTCCCGGCTCAGCTCGTCCGTGTCCTCCGCCCCGTTCTGCGCGGGAAATTCAATGATCTCGGCCATATAAAAGAAACGCTCCTTTCACTCTGCCAGCGCCGCGTCCAGCACGGCGCGCACCTTCTCCTTGGAGGGTACGCCCTCCATGCGCTTCACCCCATCCACATAGAAGGTGGGCACATAGTAGTAGTCCAGCGAATCGGCCAGTGCGGTCTCCACGCTCTCGTCCACCCGGCGGATGGGCACCGCGCCATAGCGCGCGTCCTCCGCCGCCAGCTCCGCCAGAAGCCGATCCGCCTGATGGCAGTAGGGGCAGTCCGGAAGCATCATCATCATAACGTCCTTCATTACGGTCACCTCGCAAAGTTAAATGCTCGTTATTTGGATTATAGCATATCATACCCGCTTTTTGCGACGGTTTTTCAACATTTTTCTTGCGGGCACTCCGACGGTGTGCTATGCTCTAATCACTACGATTCAAAGGTACCTTGGAAAGGAAGCGGATCTCATGTCCCATCCTCAGCACTGCCCCGGCTGCGGCAACCGATGCAGCCTGGACGCCCCCAGCTGCACCACCGGCGAACGCTACGCCCGCTCGCTCCGCGCCGCCCACCGCCATCCGACCCCGACTGCCGAGGCAAAGCCCGCGGCCAAAAAACCGGCTGCCGCGCCGAAGGCGGAAACGCTATCCACACCCCGCCCCAAAAAGGGGGCGCAGCCAAAGGCTCCGACGGCGGTTGAACGCGCTCCGCTCTCGCTGGAAGATCGGCTGGCGCTTCAGCTCCGGGCGCTGGAGCGCACGATGGAGCGCAATCAGCCCAGCCAGAAGTCCGGGCAATCCCGCCTGCTCACCCTGCTGGCCGCCCAGCCGGAGGGACAGCTCACCCAGCGTGCGCTCATGGAGTACATGGGCATTCGTTCCAGCTCCCTCAGTGAGCTGGTGCACAAGCTGGAGCGCGCCGGCCTTGTTCAGCGCGCCGAGTGCCCCGCGGATCGACGCACCGCCCTGGTCTCCCTCACCGAACAGGGGCGGGCAAAAGCCGCCGTCCTGTCCGGCGCAGAGACGACCCCCTTCCGTGTGCTCAGCACAGCTGAGCAGGAGACTCTGCTGACCCTGCTGACAAAGCTGAACAGGGATGAGGGATGACCGGCCATGCAGTCCTTCGTCTTTGCGCTGAATGCGACGATCCCGGTCTTTCTCGTCATCGCGCTGGGCTGGTTTCTGAACCGCATCGGTCTCTTCAATCCCGGCTTCACCAAGGCCGCCGACCAGTATGTATTTAAATGTGCTCTGCCGGTCAGCCTGTTTCTCTCCATCTCCGGCATGGATCTCTACACGGATTTTCATCCGGCGTTCTGCCTGTTCTGCTTCGCCGTCACCACGGTGATCTTCGGCGGTGTGTGGCTGTTCAGCCGGCTTGTGTTGAAGGACAAAGGCATGATCGGCGCGTTCACCCAGGCCGCCTCCCGTTCCAGCGCCGCCATTCTGGGCATCGCCTTTGCCGTGAACATCTACGGCGACTCCGGCATGGTTCCCATGATGATCGTCTCCGCCGTGCCGTTTTTCAACATCTATTCTGTGCTCATCCTGACCTTCTCCCCTCAACTGGACGAGACGGGCCGTCTCATCCCCCCCAGCGGCGGGGGCGGAATGGTGAAAAAAGCCTGTCTGAACGTGCTGAAAAACCCGATCATTCTGGGCATTGTCGCAGGCATTCCCTTTGCCCTGCTCCGCATCAGCCTGCCCGCCATGCTTACTTCCGCCCTCAAGACCGTGGGCGGCACTGCCACACCTGTCGCCCTGCTGGTCGTCGGAGCATCCTTCTCCGCCGGTGAGGCGCTGAAAAAGTGGAAACCGGCGGCATGGGCCTGCTTCATCAAGCTCTTTCTCCTGCCCGCTCTGTTCCTGCCGCTGGCCGCCCTGTGCGGCTTCCGGGGCAGTGAAATGGTGGCCATTCTCATCATGGTGGGCTCTCCCACCACCGTCAGCTGCTACGTCATGGCCAAGAACATGAAGGGCGACGCCGCCCTGACCGCCAACGTCATTGTGCTGGCCACCCTTCTCTCCTCGGTGTCCATCACGCTCTGGCTCACGCTGCTGAAGGCCTTTGGGCTGATCTGACAAAATCAAAAAGCCTGCCTTATAAAAAGGCAGGCTTTTTTTCTTGACAAAATTAGAACAGATGTGCTATATTATATCTAGAACAGGCGTTCGACGTTCCATAATCCGCAGACGGTTTGCATAACATTTCATAACGTGCATTCGGTTTACCGTAATTCAATATATTGTGCCATTTAGCGTTATTTATCGCATCCGGAAACAATATTTTGTGGCTTTATCGCACATTTCGGCTTTACTTCCGCCCACAGACTGTGGTATAAATTTTATTGGAACAGGCTCTGGAAGAAGGAGACGATTTTATCCCAGAGGCGTGCGAAGAAGCCCTGCGTATCGCCGCCGCTGATTTCGTTCAGCACGCCCTCCACCTTGTCAAACAGACCCTTGGCCTGCTCCTTCAGCGCATCCACGTCAAAATCGGTGGAACCGATCTTCTTGATGAGGTCGATGATCTGCTGGCGGGTGGACGGATCCAGCGTAATGCCCATCTCCTTGCAGATACGGTCGATGGCCGCGCCGATCTCATCATCGGTCAGATCCTTATCGCCGTTGGCCAGCACTTCGTTCTTGACCGCGGCAATGAGCTCCGCCGCCTTGGAGGCGTCGCCCAGTTCGTCGCCCACCTCGCCGGTGACCACCAGCTCGTTGTTGGCCGCGTCCACGCTGTCTTCGGACAGCTTCTCGCCGGTCATGATCTCATATGCCTTCATGGCGCTGACCAGAGCCGCCGTGCCGCTGATATTGCTGGGGCCGGCCACGACCAGCTCCACGTCGGACACACCGGCGGTGATGAGCGCATTCTGGTACATCTCCACCGTGCAGTAGCTGATGTTCTTCGTGCTGATGGAAATGCCCTTGCCCGCGTCCCGGGCAGTCAGCTTGATACTGGACAGGGAGTTCGTGCCGATCACGGAAGCAGACAGGTACTTGTCCAGATACTGATGCTCCTCGGCGTTGGTGGTGTAGTAGACGTTGTAGTCCTCCTTGTAGTTGGCCGCATCGGTGACGCCCAGCAGGTCGAGCACCGTGGCGCGCTGGCTGTCACTCAGGTCGGCCCCGAGCACCAGATAGGACTTGTCGCTGTCCGTGCCGTTCTCCGCCGCTGCGGCGGGCATGACCAGCGCGGAACTCAGCGCCGCCGCACAGAGCACCAGCGCCAGCATCCGTTTCAGCTTATTCATAAAAATACCTCATTTCTGATCTTGGGTTCTGTTCGTTCGATCACCGGGCGCAGACCCAGCTATATACATTATATTATATCGTCATTCCGAACTCAAGTCCGTCCTATCGGACAGCCAGTGTGCTAGAATCAGGACAATGAATCGCGCAGGAGGTTCTCCCCCATGAAAACGCTTTATTTTGAGACAAATCAATATGTCCGCCGTCAGGGCAATGTCATCGACCTGAACGAGTACCGGGAACGGATGCAGCGCGCGGAACACGCGCGCAACGCCGTGGGCGATGATGTGACCTATCACTGGGAGACCGACGAGTCTGTCTGGCACTACGAGGAGCGCCGCCGCGCCCCGGCAAAGCCGAAGGCCAACGCGAAAACCAAAACGCGGGCCCGGCGTCTGGCTCACGGCGCCGCCCAGCGCCGCAGAGTTGAGCGCACCGAGCGCAGTCTGGCCGACTGGGTGGAGCTCTGCGCCGCCCTCGCCACGCTGGGGCTGGTTCTCACCGTATGGCTCCAGTTCCTGCTCTGAGTTCGCCTTTGATCTCACGGACACCCGCCGCGATCCAGGATCCCGGCGGGTTCTCTTTATGGAACGGGTGCAGCGAAGGAAAATCTTCAAAGCCTTGTCCCCGCTCCTTGCCGCAACAAAAAAAGCAGGCCGCTGCCTGCTTCCCTTCTCAGAACTGTTTGCATCTCTGAAAAATAAACAAAGGCCGGTATCACACTCGCACCCCCCCGGCAACGCTATTGCGAAGCCAGTGCGATCGACACCGGTCTCAGTGCCATATATTTTAGCAAAGATTCCGTTGTATTGCAACGGTTTTTCGCAAAAAAAGGCGTACAATTTCCTGCCGTCCCAGATCGAGCAATTCTGTGCAGAAGCACAAAATCTCATATTTTGTCCGTGCAGCGCATACACACGTTTTTACTCCGGCGACTCGGTTTTTTCCATATAAAAACCCGTTTTTTTCTTTACAACCCGCGCAGAGTATGCTATACTGTTAGAGTCTGCATGATGGGTTATCATGCAAAGGCGGCCCTTCCGCTTAGTCCCGGGGTCATTGCCCGCATCGTCGCGGGGCTTCACCCGCCCGGAACTCAGCCGACAGGGAATATTTTAAGAAAGGTGGAATCATTCATGATCCGCAAAGAAGAAAAGACTGCTGTTATCGAGTCCAACCGCACCCACGAGACCGACACCGGTTCTCCCGAGGTCCAGGTCGCTATCCTGACCGCCCGCATCCAGCAGCTGACCGATCACCTGCGCGTGCATCCCCACGACAACCACTCCCGTCGTGGCCTGCTGAAGATGGTCGGTAAGCGCCGCAAGATGCTGGACTATCTGGCCAAGAAGGACATCGAGCGCTATCGTGCCCTGATCGCCAAGCTGGGCCTGCGTAAGTAAGTTACCGCTGTCAGGGCGGCGCACCTTTCACTGCGTGCGCCGCCCTGATTTCCGTTGCGCAAACAAAAACGGAGTCCCCGCCTCCTGTTCTTTTTAGCAGTTGAACCTGTCTCCGATCCCCGGGAGCGGAGCCGGATTCAAGTGCTAAAAGGCAGGGCTGGGTCTCCCAAAAGAAAAGGAGGACAACCTAATGTCTACTGTCATCACTCACAAGACGTTCCCCAACGACAAGAAGTACGAGATGGAGCTGGCGGGCCGTCCCTTCTCCATTGAGGTGGGCAAGTACGCCGAGCTGGCCAATGCCGCCGCCATGGTCAAGTACGGCGAGACCACCGTCATGGTGGCCGTCACCGCCTCCCCCCGTCCCCGCGACGGCGTGGATTTCTTCCCCCTGAGCGTCGACTTTGAAGAGAAGCTGTACGCCGTGGGCCGCATCCCCGGCTCCTTCATGCGCCGCGAGGGCCGTCCCTCTCTGCCCGCCGTTCTGGCCAGCCGCCTGATCGACCGCCCCATGCGCCCCCTGTTCCCCAGCGACCTGCGCAATGACGTCTGCATCACCTGCACCGTCATGAGCCTGGATCGCGACTGCTCCCCCGAGGTCACCGCTATGATCGGCGCCTCCGCCATGGTCGCCATCTCCGACATTCCCTGGAACGGCCCCATCGGCTGCTGCGAGGTGGGCTATGTGGACGGCCAGATCGTCATCAACCCCACCCGTGAGCAGCGCGCCAAGAGCCAGATGGACACCACCGTCGCCTCCACCGGCGAGAAGGTCGTCATGATCGAGGCCGGCGCCAAGGAGATCCCCGACGAGATCATGTTCGAGGGCATCAAGGCCGCCCACGAGACCAACAAGACCATCGTCGCCCTCATCAATAAGATGGTCGAGGAGATCGGCAAGCCCAAGTTCACCTATGAGCACGCCGACTTCAACGAAGAGCTGTTCAACAAGATCGTCGAGGCCACCATGGACGAGGCCAAGGCCGCCATGGACACCGACGACAAAAACGTCCGCGAGGAGCGTTGGAACAAGCTGATCGACCACTGGCACGAGCTGTTCCTGGCCGACTACCCCGACATGGACAAGTATCTGGAGAC
>USIZ01000071.1 GCA_900554855.1 uncultured Eubacteriales bacterium
CGATGAACTCGCTGTTGGTGGGCTTGCCCTTGGCGGAGTTCACCGTATAGCCGAAGTAGCGCTGGAGGGTCTCCAGATCGCCTCGATCCCATGCCACCTCAATGGCGTGGCGGATGGCGCGCTCCACCCGGCTGGCGGTGGTGCCGAAGCGCTTGGCTACCTCGGGATAGAGCACCTTGGTGACGGCGTTGATGACGTCCATGTCCTCCACTGCGATGAGAATGGCCTCCCGCAGATACTGGTAGCCCTTGATGTGGGCGGGTACGCCGATCTCGTGAATGATAGCGGTGACCAGAGTCTCCAGATTCTGACGGCTGGGAGAGGACTCCAGGCCGCCAAAACGGAGCAGGCGGATGCGTTCGGTGACGCTGTCCAGTCGACATGGCTTGGTCAGAAAGAAATCTGCGCCCAGTGCCGCCGACTGGTTGACCACGTTGCCCCGGGTGAAGCCGGACACCACCAGAATGGTGGGGCGACGGCCGCCCACGTCGCCGATCTTGTGCAGCAGCTCTAATCCGTCCATGCCGCTCAGCACCAGATCCATCACCAGTACGTCAACGCCGCCGGCGTTAATCAGCTCCAGCGCTTCATTGCCGTCACCCACAGAACCGACGACTTCCATATCGGTCTCTGCATTGATCGTGTCGTTCAAAAGAATGCGGAATTCTTCATCTGCATCCGCCAATAAAATTTTAATCGTACTCACTTGCACCCACGCTCCTTTTGATAAATTTGCCTGTTAAATCGGACTCACAACATTCGCAATTTGTTGTTGCCCATAATTTATCAGAAAAGATGGATAAAATCAATAGAAAATGGAGAGATTATGTATCTTTTTGCCGACTTGCTACACTTTAAATCGACATAGTTCGAGCCCAATATTTAACATTATCATTTCCTAAATTTCCACAATTTCCGGGGAATTATTAACAATTATGACGGTTCGGAGGTGAAATTATTCAAAAATGAAAAAGAAACGTCCCGAAGCGTTAACCGGAGGAAACGCTTCGGGACGTCGAACTTTGTCGGACGGATTACTCAGCCGAACAGCGCCATCAGGACGCCGGCGGCGATCGCGGAGCCGATGACACCGGCCACATTGGGGCCCATGGCGTGCATCAGCAGGAAGTTGCCGGGGTTCTCCTTCTGGCCGACGGTCTGGGAGACGCGGGCGGCCATGGGCACGGCGGACACGCCGGCAGAACCGATCAGCGGGTTGATCTTGTCCTTCAGGAACAGGTTCATGACCTTGGCAAGGAGCACGCCGCCGGCGGTGCCGAAGGCGAAGGCAACGATGCCCATGGCCAGGATGACCAGAGTCTTGGGGGACAGGAAGGTGTTGGCGGTGGCGGTGCAGCCCACGGAGATGCCCAGGAAGATGGTGACGATGTTCATCAGCTCGTTCTGGGCGGTCTTGCTCAGGCGATCCACCACGCCGGTCTCCTTAAACAGCACGCCCAGCATCAGGCAGGCCACCAGCGGAGCCGCAGAGGGCACCAGCAGGGAGACAAAGACGGTGATGACGATGGGGAAGAGGATCTTCTCCTTGCGGCTGACCTGGCGCAGCGGCTTCATGATGATCTGACGCTCTGCCTTAGTGGTCAGCAGCTTCATGATGGGGGGCTGGATCACGGGAACCAGCGCCATGTAGGAGTAAGCAGCCACGGCGATGGGGCCCAGCAGCTCGGGGGCCAGACGGGTGGTCACAAAGATGGCGGTGGGGCCGTCGGCGCCGCCGATGATGCCGATGGAGGAGGCCTGGGCGGCGGTGAACATACCGCTCAGACGGCAGCCGGCATAGGTCATGAAGATGCCCAGCTGAGCGGCAGCGCCCAGCAGCAGGCTCTTGGGGTTGGCGATCAGGGGGCCAAAGTCGGTCATGCAGCCCACGCCGAGGAAGATCAGGCAGGGATAAATGCCCAGCTTGACGCCCAGATAGAGGTAGTCGACCAGACCCGGGGTGACCGAGGTGCCGATCAGGCTGGTGAAGCTGGCGCGCAGGGTGTCGGTGATGCCCTCCAGGCCGTTGACGAACTCAGCGGTGATGGGAGCCCCTCCGAAGAGATCCCAGTGGACATGTCCGCCGGCGAAGAGGATCTCGTGGAACATCTCCGCGCCGGGCAGGTTGGTCATCAGCATACCGAATGCGATGGGGAGCAGCAGCAGCGGCTCGAACTTCTTGACGATGGCCAGATACATGAGGACGAAGGAAATGCCCATCATAATGAGGCACTTCCAGTTGCCGTCCTGCGCGAACTGGTAGAAGCCGGTCTGCTCCAGGAAGTTCAGGATAGCAGTCATACTTTATCGCCTCCAGTCGATCACTGGAGCACGCAGAGCAGAGTGCCGGGATCCACAGCGGCGCCCTGAGCGACGCTGATGGAGGCGACGGTGCCGTCGCTGGGAGCCATGATCTCGTTCTCCATCTTCATGGCCTCCAGCACAAAGAGCACGTCGCCGGACTTGACGGCCTGGCCGTTGGTCACGTTGATGCTCAGCACGGTGCCGGGCAGGGGAGAGGTGATCTGGGTGCCTGCGGCGGGAGCGGCGGGCGCAGCGGCCGGGGTGGCGGCAGGAGCGGGTGCGGCGGCGGGGGCCGCAGCAGGAGCGGCAGCGGCAGTGGCCTCGGTCTCCAGCGTGACGTCGTAGACGGAGCCGTTCACGGTAACTTTGTAGTGCTTGGTCATATTAATTCTCTCCAATCTCTTAGATTTTTTTGATCGCAGTGATTCTTACGTTCTGGAAGCCCACGCCGAGATCCTCGGCCAGCGCGGCGGTGATGGCGGCCATCAGCTGGGGATCCTGCTCGGGTGCGGCGGCCTTCGGTGCGCTGACGGGCGCGGCTGCACGGGGTTTTGCCGCGGCGGGAGCGGGCTTTTCCAGCTTGCGGACAACGGCGCTCATCGCGGAGGACAGGATGACGATGACGATCAAACTGCAGAACACGGTGATGATGCCGAAGGCGCAGACGAAGGGAATGCTGTAATTCATATGCTACCTCCTCTACTCTTCTCGCTGACCCGTAGGGTCGGCGCTGTATACCAATGGCGGAACGGATAAATCATTCCACACGCAAGTATAACTGATTGATGGAGATTTTGCAATCGAAAAAAGGGTAAAATTTAGAGGTTTTTTACGTCTTTTTAGGGAAAATAGTTTTCCAAAAGTTCCGATAAAACAGAAAATTTGCATTCTGAAAAGCGCGAAAAAATCCTCCCCTGCCCCACGGCGCGGGGACAGGGGAGGAAAAAAGAAATCAAAAAGTTAGCTTTCCCGTCAGTTCTTGGCGTAATAGTTGATGAGACAGCCGGCCAGCACGATATCCCGCTCTTCGGCGGTCATGGCGGGCAGACGGAGCTTCAGCGGCTTTTCTTCGCCGTTCTGGATCAGCACGGCGTCAATCTCCTCCGCGCCGCTCTCCACGGCGGAGCGGATGCCCTTCAGCAGGACCTGGTCGCCGGGGGCGATGCCCAGCTCCTCCAGACCGTCGGTGACGAAGGGGAGCATGCCCCAGTTCACCACGTTGGAGCGGTAGCGTTTGGTGGCGTACTCGGTGGCGATGTTGGCCACACCGCCCAGTACGCGCTGGCAGGAGGCGGCCTGCTCGCGGGCGGAGCCGTCGCCGGGGCGCAGAGCCATGACCAGACTGCCCAGACCGGTGGTCTTGGGATCAAGACCGTGGAGGGCGGCCTTTACATCGGCATCGATGTCACCGGCGCGGCGCTTCAGCTCCAGCGCCTTGACCGCCTTGGTCCGGCCCACATAGGCGGGATCCTTGCGGCTCAGGGTGAACTCCGCCAGCCCCAGCGGGTTGGAGCGGTAGGAGGAGGTCTCGCCGGAGGGGATCAGCTCGTCGGTGGTGGTGACGGCGTCGTAGATGGCGGAGCAGACGGTGACGGCCAGGTTTTCGGGCAGGGCGATCTGTTCGGGCCAGTCGGCGATGTTGGGGCCAAAGACCAGCTCGGCGTCGGGATCGGGCTTGCCCACGCCGCGGTAGACGCGGCTCTGGTATGCGCCGTCGTCATAGGCGTACAGCTCGTCGGGACGGTCCTCGGGGATGTAGTCCAGCTCGGTGGCGGCGGTCAGGCGGCCCTGATTCTTGGCGGTGGCGGCAATGGAGCGGGCGTCCATCAGGGCCACATAGGCGATCTGGCCGTTGCCGGGCTTGCTGCCCTCGCGGTTGGGGAAGTTGCGGGTGGAGTGGCGGATGGAGAAGCCGCCGTTAGCGGGCACGTCGCCGGCGCCGAAGCAGGGGCCGCAGAAGCAGGAGCGGATGGTGGCGCCGCACTCCGTCAGGTCGGCCAGCTGGCCGTGACGGGCCAGATCGAGGAAGGTGGGCTGGCTGGCGGGATAGACGGACAGGCCGAAGGCCATGCCGCCGATGCTGTGACCCTTCAGGATCTCGGCGGTGCGCATCAGGTTCTGCCAGGTGCCGCCGGAGCAGCCGGCGATGACGGCCTGATCCACATAGAACTCGCCGCCCTTCAGCTTGTTGGTCAGGGGAGCGGGGGGATTCTTGAGCTCGAACTGCTTGAGGGTGGCCTCGTCCACGGCGTGGAGCAGGTCGGCGGCGTTCTCCTTGAACTCCCGGATGGTGTAGGCGTTGGAGGGGTGGAAGGGCAGTGCGATCATGGGCTCCACCTGATCCAGCGGGATCTCCACCAGATCGTCATAGTAAGCGCCGTCGGCGGGGGCCATGGGCCGGTACTCGTCCCCGCGGCCCAGCACCTCCAGACAGGCTTTGGTGGTGTCGTCGGTGCACCAAACGGAGCTCAGACAGGCGGTCTCGGTGGTCATGACGTCGATGCCGCAGCGGTAGTCCATGGCCAGATTTTTGACGCCGGGGCCGAAGAACTCCAGCACGGCGTTCTTGACCAGACCGGGGCCGAACACGGTGCGGATCAGATCCAGCGCCACGTCCTGGGGGCCCACGCCGGGGCGGGGCTTGCCGGTCAGATAGACGGCGATCACGCGGGGGTAGGCGATGTCGTAGGTCCGGTTCAGCAGCTGCTTCACCAGCTCCGGGCCGCCCTCGCCAAAGGCCATGGTGCCGAAGGCGCCGTAGCGGGTGTGGGAGTCGCTGCCCAGCAGCATCTTGCCGCAGCCGGCATAGCGCTCGCGCATATAGGAGTGGATGACGGCCTGATGGGCGGGCACAAACTCGCCGCCGTACTTCTTGGCGGCGGACAGGCCGAACACATGGTCGTCCTCGTTGATGGTGCCGCCCACGGCGCACAGGGAGTTATGACAGTTGGTCAGCACATAGGGCAGGGGGAACTGCTTCAGGCCGGAGGCCCGGGCGGTCTGGATGATGCCCACATAGGTGATGTCGTGGCTGGCCATGGCGTCCACCTTGAGCCGGAGGGCGTCGGTGTTGCCGGAGGTGTTGTGGCTGGTCAGAATGCCGTAGGCCATGGTCTTGGCCTTTCCGGCGGCCTTGTCCGCCTCGGCGGCGGGGCGGAACGCGCCGTTTTCGTAGACGACGCCATGCTTGGAAACAGAGATCATAAAAAGAGCACCTTCTTTTCGTCAAGTTGCATTGGATTTGGTATCTGAGTATGGCGGATATGTGCGAGAGATCCGTTTTACAGTGCCATGTGCGCAGTATTTTTACACGTTGCAATGGTGAAGCGACAATTTGAAAAAAGCCGCGCGCCTGCAAGGCAGGCGCGCGGCTGTTTGGCGTCCCAGAAGGGATTCGAACCCCCGACCTTACGCTTAGGAGGCGCACGCTCTATCCAGCTGAGCTACTGAGACAGGAAGGGCTTTCGCCCATATTGCCAAAACACGGCTACATACCAGTGGTATTTTAACCGAAGATGCCAATTTTGTCAATGTGGCAGGTGTTTATGCTTGCCATGGTGAAAAAATCGGGATATAATAACAAATGCTGCAAAAATGCGGCTCTTCTGTTATGCCCGGAACCGTGCATTGTCCGGGCGGTAGGGGCTCAGATCTCTGGATCCGGGCCGGTTTTGGAACGCAGCGGGCTGAAAGACGCGCCCGTTTGAGGAGGAATTTTTTCCGTATGATTCAAGAGAAGCTGAGAAATGTGGCCATCATCGCCCACGTTGACCATGGCAAGACCACTCTGGTGGATGCGCTGCTGAAGCAGAGCGGCGTTTACCGCGAGAATCAGGAGGTCGTGGACCGGGTGATGGACTCCAACGATCTGGAGCGTGAGCGCGGCATCACGATCATGGCCAAGAATACCGCCGTCACCTACGGCGACACCAAGATCAACATTGTGGACACTCCGGGCCACGCCGACTTCGGCGGCGAGGTGGAGCGCATCCTGAAGATGGTCAACGGCGTCATCCTGCTGGTGGACGCCGCCGAGGGCCCCATGCCCCAGACCCGCTTCGTGCTGTCCCGCGCCCTGGAGCTGGGCCACCGGGTCATCGTGGTGGTCAACAAGATCGACCGCCCCGACCAGCGCATCTATGAGGTCATCGACGAGGTGCTGGAGCTGCTCATCGACCTGAACGCCACCGACGATCAGCTGGATTCCCCCATGCTGTTCTGCTCTGCCCGCGACGGCCGCTGCGGCTACAATCCCGAGGAGATCGGCGACGACCTGAAGCCGCTGTTCGACACCATCCTCGATTATATCCCCGCCCCCGACGTGGACGTGGACGCGCCGTTCCAGATGCTCGTCTCCTCCATTGATTATAATGAGTTCGTGGGCCGCATCGCTGTGGGCCGCATCGAGCGCGGCACTCTGAAGCAGAACCAGGAGATCGTGGTGTGCAACTACCACGATCCGGATCAGGTGAGCAAGAAGGCCAAGGCCACCGCGATCTATGAGTTCGAC
>USIZ01000072.1 GCA_900554855.1 uncultured Eubacteriales bacterium
GCTGGCACCACAGGTGCCAGCCCGTTTCTGCGAGGGGATTGCAGTCCGCGGCGCGCACTCGCTTGCGCTCGCACACTTGCGGACTGAGAAGAGAAAAGAGGCGGAAGTGAATTCCGCCTCTTTTCTTGATTGCAATTTGTTCCGCCCACTGCGGTGGGCGGAATTCTGTGAGAATGCGGAAAAATGGGCATCCATTCGGATGCCCATTTTTTACTGTTTATTGTCCTGGATCTCCGGCGTGCCCAGCTTGCCGGAGGCCATGGCGGCCTCCACCTGATCCACGGTGGGGATGGAGTCTGCCGCGCCGGGGGACTGGATGGTCAGGGCGCTGGCAAAGGTTGCCCGCTTCAGCGCTTCGGCGGGATCCAGCTTGTCCAGCATACCGGCGAGGAAATAGCCGAGGAAGGTGTCGCCTGCGGCGGTGGTGTCCACCACCTTTTCCACCTTACAGCAGCCCATGCGGATGTCCCGGTCTCCGTCATGGAACCAGGCGCCCGCGCTGCCCAGAGTCAGCAGGATGCCGACGCCCGGATAGGCGGCGATCAGATTGTCCATAGTCTCCTCAAAGCTGTTGCCTCCGGCCAGCGCCGCGCCCTCGATCTCGTTGACGATCAGATAGCGCAGTCTGCCGATGGGATAATCCTTGACGCCCTCGTCCATGGGGGCGGCGTTCATGGCGGCGGGAATGCCCCGCTTGGCGGCCTGCTCGATGATATAGGGCACCAGATTTGTCTCGTTCTGGAGCAGGAGGATATCGTCCGGCCCGCACTGATCCAGTACACGGTCGATGTATTCCTCCGTCAGGCACACGTTGGTGCCGCCGAAGAGCAGAATGCAGTTCTGCCCTGCGTCGTCCACCTGAATAACGGTGTGGCCGCAGGGAATGTCCAGATGATCCTCCATCCACTCGGTGTGGACGCCGGAATCCACCAGCACCTTGCGCAGCATATCGGAATTGGCTCCGAAATAACCGGCGTGGTAGACCTCCGCCCCGGTGCGCACGGCGGCGATGGACTGGTTGAGACCCTTGCCGCCGGCATTGTCGGTCAGGCTCTTGGAGGCCTTTGTCTCGCCGGGGAGCAGGAAGCGGTCCACCTGATAGACATGATCCAGATTCAGAGAGCCCAGGTTGACGATTTTCATGCGTTTGTTCCTCCCGTTGTTCGTAATGAAAGCGACCTTCGCTTGACGGTTTCAGATACCCCTATTTTAACGCAGACGGCGCATACAGGGCAAGCCTGTATGCGCCGTTTTTTCGGAAAAATCTTTTACACTTCGAGGAAGTCCACGAACCGCTCCTCGGCCAGATCCTGCTCGGTGAGGTGCAGATTCCGGCCGGTCAGGTCCTCGACGGCCTGCACCAGATGCATGGCGTCGATGCCGTACTTCTTCATGAGGTACATCTTGCTGGCGCCGTGGGGATAGCCGGGCAGACCGATCTTCACCAGCCGCTTGTTGATGCCGTTTTCGGCGATGAGCTCGGACACGGCGCTGCTCAGGCCGCCGATGTTGTACTGGTTCTCGATGGTGACCACGCCGTACTTGACCTTCTTCAGAGCCTCCACGATGGTGGGGTCGGTGAAGGGCTTCAGAGTGGAGACATGCATATGCTGGACGGACACGCCCCGATCCTTCAGTGCGGCGGTGGCGCGCATGGCCTCCTCGGTGCAGATGCTGGAGGAGAGGATGAGCACATCGTCGCCCTCGCTCAGCACCCGGGCGCGATTGAACTGCATGGGCTCATTGGCGGGGAACAGGCGGGGCACCTCCTTGCGGAGCATGCGGATAAAGACGGGGCCATTGTAGTCATAGGCCAGCTTGAGCACGCCCTCGATCTCGGTGGCGTCGCCGATGTCGAAGATCGCCATGTTGGGCACGGTGCGCAGCACGCCCACATCGTTGATGGACTGGTGGGTCACGCCGCCGGGGGTGGTGATGCCGGGGACAAAGCCCACAAAGACCACCGGCAGGTTGGGGTAAGCCACGCTCATCTCCAGCTGATCCAGAATGCGGCGGTACAGGAACACGGAGAAGGTGTGCAGGAAGGGACGATAGCCCTCCCGGGCCAGACCAGCCGCCCAGGAGCACATATTCTGCTCGGCGATGCCCATGGTCAGGTAGCGGTCGGGATAGGTGGCGCGGAACTTCTTGATCTCGCAGGAAGAACCCAGATCGGCGGAGAGCACCAGCACCTCGGGGTGCTGGGCGGCAAAGTCGATCATGCAGCGCTCATGAGTGTTCAGTTCGATTTTCATGCTCCGTTCCTCCTCACAGCTCGTCGTAGATCTTCTGGTACTCTGCCCGGTCGGCCTCGGGGATGCGGACAAAGTGCAGGAAGGGCCACTTTTTCTCCAGCGGCGGAATGCCGGTGGTGCCGCGGGTGCGGCAGATCACAGCCAGCGGACGGCCGGGGTGTTCGGTGGCGCAGGCGCGGATAATGTCGTCAATGTTGTGGCCGTCGCAGGTGACGCAGGTGGCGCCGAAGGACTCAAAGCGGGCCGCCAGCGGCTCCTCGGTCATCTGATCCTCGATGGCGCCCTCGACCTGCTGGCCGTTGGCGTCGATGACCATGACGAAGTTGTCCAGCTTGTAGTAGCCGGCGGTCTGCACACATTCCCAAGTCTGGCCCTCCTGCAGCTCGCCGTCGCCCATCAGGCAGTAGACCTTGCCGGTCTCGCCCTTCATCTTGCGGGCGTGGGCGGTGCCGGCGGCGATGGACACGGTCTGGCCCAGAGAACCGGCGGTGTTTTCAAAGCCGGGAGAGTGCTCTGCGCCGATCATCTCCATGTTCCAGCCGTCCACGTTGAACTTCTCCAGCGCCTTGGGGCTGATGCGGCCCACGGCGGCCAGTGCGCAGTAGATCACGGAAGCATAGTGGCAGCAGGAGACAAAGAAACGGTCCTTGTCCGGGGCGGGCAGACCGTGATAGGCGCTGCCGCGCTGATAGTCCATGTTGTCCGGGCCGGGCACACCGGGGAAGGGGATGGCGTCCCATTCGCCCACGGAGGGGCCCAGATTCAGGATCTGAGTGTAAAGGCTGGAGATGATCTCTGCGGAAGAGCAGGCCTGCGCCAGATAGCATCCACCGGTCTTCAGTGCGATGCCAAGGATCTGCTTGCGGATCTGGTTGGCGATGGTCTGGGTCTCCGCTTTGGTATAGGTCTTTTCGGACATACAAAGCACTCCTCTCGTCATATGTTTTTGACGGCTCCATTGTTTCATGACCGGGGCGGGAAGTCAATTCGGCCGGAGAATTTGATACGCTTTCGTTTTACATTTGTTCATCGACCGATGGAATTGTTCAGTTTCAGCACCTCCAGCGCCAGCGGCTCGTCCACCACCAGCAGGTTGACGCAGCCGCTGCGCACACTGGCCAGCGTCTCCACAGCGCGGTCCTGACCGGCGTTGATGCCGATGCGCCACGGGACTTGATGCAGCTCCTCCAGTGACGCGCCCACCACATAGCGGCCGGGAATGGCCAGCTCCCGGCCGTTCCTGTCCAGCAGGCGGCCCTGTATGACGGCTGCCGCTCCGGCTTCGACGAGGGAGCGCCGCTCTTCGGGGGTGAAATAGCCTGCCCGGCACAGTGAACCCTCGTTGTCGGTGAGGGATCCGATGCCGGTGAGGATGATGTCCGCCTGCCCGGCCTGCCGGATGGCCAGCTCCACCGAGGGCTCCCGCAGCAGGTAGGACTGCACGAGGGCGCTGTCCACATAGACCGGCGCATAGACATTATAAAAGGTGCCGTTCAGCTTCTTTGCCAGCGCCAGCGTCAGCTCCAGCCCGTCCAGATGGGGATTGCCTGTGCCGAGACAGCCGATGGTCTGGACCACATTTACATTAAAGGTATGCTTCTGCTGGGGCAGGGTGTCGCAGAACTGCCTCAGCACCCGGCCCCAGGACAGCCCGACGGTCATGCCGCTCTCCAGCAGAGAGAGAAAGAGCTGACCCGCCGCCTGGGCGCACCGGCGCAGGGCAGGGGAGCGGTCGGGGCTGGCCTCGCCCCGGATGACCACCGCGTCCTTCAGCCCCAGCTCCCGGCGCAGACGCTCAGAGAGTTCATAGTTCTGCTTCAGTGGGGCGTGGACGACGATCTCCACCACGCCGCTCTTCCGGGCCTCTTCCAGCAGCCGGGACACGGTGGGGCGGGACACCCCCAGAATGTCCGCAATTTTCTGCTGGCTCAGCCCCCGCTCGTAATAGAGTTCTGATGCCCGCACCAGCTGGGCCTGCCTGCTCTGCATGGGCGACGCCTCCTTATCATAGTAATGTACCAACCCAATATAGCACATTTCGGACAGGGGGTCGACACATTCTCTCTTGAATTTTCACAAAAGGAGGAGTACACTCAAGGCATAAATCGGGCAAATAGCCCAGAGCTGACCGCAAGAGAAAAAGAAAGGTGTGTATCTGTTATGCTGAAAGGAATTCCCCCTGTACTGTCCCCCGAACTGCTGAAGGTGCTGGCCGAAATGGGTCACGGCGACACGCTGGTCATCGGCGACGCCAACTTTGCCGCCGCCTCCATGGCCAAGGACAGCATCCTCGTCCGCTGCGACGGCGTGAAGGCCACCGACCTGATGGATGCCATCCTGACCCTGATGCCGCTGGACGAGTTTGTGGACGATCCGGTGCTCATCATGGACAAGGACGCCCGCCACGCCGATCTGGAGTGCCCGGTGTGGGATGAGTTCAAGGCCATCGTCGCCAAGCATGATGAGCGGGGCGCCGACGCCTGCGCCATGATCCCCCGGGGCAAGTTCTACACCATGGCCAAGAACGCCTATGCCGTTGTCGCCACCACCGAGACTGCGTTCTATGCCTGCACCATTTTGCAGAAGGGCTGCCTGTAAGAGGGCACCGCCTGGAAAACGGACAGAAACGGGCATAAAACAAAAAGCTGCTTAAATAAACAGGAACTGACCGATTGGAAAGCCCCTGTTTTCACAAAAAAGCCCGTGTCGTAAGTCTTTGGAATCGTTGGAATGCACAGGTTTGAAAAATTTGCTGACTCAACTGAAAACCCCTGATTATTGCGGCTTTTGGGGTAATTTACAAACGAATTTTTTGTCAACACGAATTTGCTTCGTCAATTTAACGAAAAAAAGCACTGGTCTTTGTGAGAAGCGCCGAAAAAGCAAAAAGGCGGGCAAAAGACAACAACGAAACATTTACAAAACTATAAATTTGTGCTAAATTGACGGTATCGAAGCCAAAACGGCTTTGGTCAAAATATCTATATAGGAGGAAAATCATGAAAAAGCTTACTGCTCTGTTGCTTGCTCTCGCTATGGTGTTCGCTCTCGCGGCCTGCGGCGGCGGCAACGCATCCACCCCTGCTGCCAGCAAAGGCGGTTCCAGCGCTCCTGCCGCTTCCGCTGCTGCTAGCGGCGACAAGTCTGCCGCTCCCACCGGCGGTGACAATGCCGAGTCCCCTGTGGCCGGCAAGAAGATCGCTTACATCATGCTGATGAGCTCCGCCACCATCTTCCAGATGTGGTCCGACTCCTTCCAGGCTACTGCCGAGAAGCTGGGCATGAAGGCCGACACCTTCTTCTGCTCCGATAACGCTGATACCTGGAAGACCCAGGTTCAGACCTGCGCCGACGGCGGCTATGACGGCCTGATGGTCTCTCACGGCGGCCAGGAGTATGCTTGGGACTTCCTGAAGGGCATCCTCGAGCAGCATCCCGATCTGAAGATCGCCACCTTCGACACCCCCTTCAAGGATGCCAACGGTGAGGTCCAGAAGATCGACGGTGTTACCCAGTTCTTCCAGCAGGACGCCGGCTTCGCCCGTTCTCTGGTTGAAGAGCTGCTGAAGCTGAACAAGGATAAGGTCGACGCCGGTGAGGCTGTCCGTATCCTCCAGGTCCAGCAGGGCGCTGGCTACAACAGCCCCTTCGATCGCCGTCAGGTCGGCTATCAGGAGTATCTGGATGCTGGTAAGATCGTCAACGTCGAGCGCATCGCTCCCACCGACGACCAGAACGCCACCTCCAGCATGCGCGACGTGACCGCCGCCACCCTGCAGAAGTACAACGACACCGCTGATATCGATGGTATCTGGTGCTGCTACGATGCTTACGCTCAGGGCGTCTATCAGGCTCTGAAGGAAGCCAACTCCGAGATCCCCATGGTGTCCGTCGACATCTGCAACGAGGACATTCAGTTCATGGCCGAGGGCAAGAACTGGAAGGCCTGCGCCACCACCAACTGGACTTCCAACGGCGAGTTCGCCTGCCGTGTCCTGGCTCTGGAGATGGCCGGTCAGTATGATGCCATCGAGGCTTCCTCCTGCTACGACAAGGAGATCGGCGCTTGGATGGAGATTCCCTCCACCATCGTCACTCAGGAGCAGGTTATGAGCAAGTCCGGCATCACCGTCGAGAACCTGCAGGACATTGCCGATGCTTCCTACACCGACACTTCTTGGATGCCCACCTGCGACTGGATGGTCGAGCTGCTCGGTCACTAATTGCAATCAACTGCATCTGAATCATTCTTAAGCGAAACGGGGCGTCGGAGTATTTGCTCCGGCGCCCCGAACCTTCCATTACCGGTTTCTATTAAAGGAGGCTGGGATGAAAGACTGAAAAGAGGGAACCTATGGACAAAATCACGCTTGGAACAAAAAAAGTTTCCATTGAATTTCCCGGCGTCAAAGCTCTGTCAGACTGCGATTTCGAGATCAGCACCGGTATGATCCATGCTGTGATGGGCGCAAACGGTGCTGGTAAATCCACTCTGATGAAGGTTTTGGCCGGCTCAAACCCCGGTTACACCGGA
>USIZ01000073.1 GCA_900554855.1 uncultured Eubacteriales bacterium
AGGCACTGGGCAGCGGGGAAGAGGGCACGATCGCCTATCTGCGCACCCTTTACCAGCTGCTGGAGCAGGCCGGTTACGGCCGGTACGTTCGCTTTGACCTGGGTCTGGTGCACCAGATCGACTATTATACTGGCGTGGTGTTTCGGGGCTATGTGGAGGGCGCCGGAACGGCGGTCCTCTCCGGCGGCCGTTATGACCGCCTGCTGGAGGCGTTTGGCCGTCCGGCTCAGGCCACCGGCTTCGCGGTGGACGTGGATGCCGTCGCCGCCTGTCTGCCCGAGGTGCCAGACCCGGTGGTGGACACCGTCGTCTATTATGAGCTCAGCCAGCTTTCCCGGGCCATCGCCGAAGTGGATCGCCGCCCGGACGGCACCTGTGAGTTGTCCCCCTGTGCCAGCTTGGAGCTGACGCTTGCGCTGGCACGGGAAAAGGGGATCCCCCATGTGCTGGTGCTGGACAGTCAGGGTGAAAGGACGGTGGAAGCATGAGCGAGCGTCTGAGAATTGCCATTACCAAAGGCAGACTGTTGGACAAGTCCATGGATCTCTTTGACCAGATGGGGTTGAACACCGCTCCGGTGCGTGACCCGGGCCGCCGCCTCATCCATGAGATTCCCAATTATCCGCTGGACGCGGTGCTTTCCAAAGCGCCGGATGTCATTACTTATGTGGAACAGGGCGTCTGCGATCTGGGCATCGTGGGCAAGGACACCATTCTGGAAAAGGGTGGCTCCTTTTACGAGGTGCTCGACCTTGGATTTGGCCGGTGCCGCTTTGCGCTGGCCGTCAAGGAGGGCACGGACTTCTACAAGGGCTATAAGACCCGCCGTATTGCCTCCAAATACCCCAACGTAGCCAAGCGCTTCTTTGCCAATAAGGGAATGGATGTAGATATTATCAAGATCGAGGGTTCTGTGGAGCTGGCTCCCATCCTCGGCCTGACCGATGCTATCGTGGATATCGTGGAGACCGGCGCGACGCTGAAAGCAAATGGTCTGGTACCCATTGAGACCGTGGCGGATGTCTCCGCCCGGCTTATCGTCAATACCGCCAGCATGAAACTTTATAAGACGCAGATCCTCGATTTCATCGGGAAATGCGAAGCAGAATTGAGGGAGAAAGCACTATGATCCAGATCGTTACCGCTGACGGCGTGCAGGAAAAAGCCCTGATCGCCGATCTGCGTTCCCGCTCCGCCGCCGTGGGGGAAGAGATCACCCGCTCCGCCGCCGCCATCATGGAGGATGTGCGCCGGCGCGGCTATGAGGCCGTGGAGGAGTATTCGCTGAAGTTTGACAAGGCAGCACCCCGTGAATTCGCCAAGGAGGAGCTGGACGCGGCCTATGCAGCCTGTGATGCCAGGCTCATCCGTGCCATGGAGCACGCCGCCGCTAATATCCGGGATTACAATGAGCACCTGCTTGCCAAGACCGTGGAGTGGACTTCTCCTGACGGCGGCCGGGTGGGCCGTGTGGTGCGCGGCCTGACCCGCGTGGGCATCTATGTCCCCGGCGGCACTGCGGCCTATCCGTCCTCTGTGCTGATGAACGCCGTTCCCGCCAAGGTGGCCGGAGTGGAGGAGATCATTATGGTCACGCCTCCCACGGCAAACCTCAATAATGCCGTGCTGGCCGCCGCGAAGATCGCCGGAGTGGATCGGGTGATTGGCTTGGGCGGCGTACAGGCCGTGGCCGCACTGACCTATGGCGCAGGCTTTATTCCCAAGGTGGACAAACTGGTGGGTCCGGGCAATGCCTTTGTGGCCGCCGCCAAGCGCATGGCCTATGGCACGCTGGATATCGACATGGTGGCAGGTCCCTCTGAGGTGCTGGTCATTGCCGACGAGACGGCTGAGGCCAAGTATGTGGCCGCTGACCTGCTGAGCCAGGCGGAGCACGACCGGCTGGCTTCTGCCATTCTGCTGACCACCAGCATGGAGCTTGCCCGGCAGGTGGATTCGGAGATCGTCCGCCAGACCGGTTATCTAAGCCGGAGTGAGATTATGGAGGAGTCCCTCAAGAACTTTGGCGCAGTCATTGTCTGCCCCAGTTTGGAGCGCTGTGTGGAGCTGGCCAACGAGGTGGCCCCCGAGCATCTGGAGGTATGCACCGCAGATCCCCGTGCGCTTCTGCCTCAGATCAAGAATGCCGGTGCGGTGTTCCTGGGAGCCTGGGCACCCGAGCCGCTGGGCGACTATCTGGCCGGCCCGGATCATGTCCTGCCCACCTCTGGCACGGCTCGCTTCTTTTCGCCGCTGAGCGTGGACAGCTTCCTCAAGACCATGAGTGTGCTGGAATTCGACCGTGCATCGCTGGAGCCCATCCACGATGAAGTGATCGCCTTTGCGGAGGCGGAGCACCTGACCGCCCACGCGAACTCTATCCGCGTGCGCTTTGAGGAGTGACTGTTATGGCTCGGACTGCGACGATCGAACGCAATACGAAAGAGACCCAGATCAGTGTTCAGTTGGATCTGGACGGGGGAGAGGTGCAGGTCAATACCGGCATCGGCTTCTTTGACCATATGCTCACTGCCTTCGGCTTTTATGCCGGGATCGGCCTGAAGCTCACAGCGAAGGGCGACCTCTATGTAGACGGCCATCACACGGTGGAGGATACCGGTATTGTGCTGGGCCAGGCCATCCGTGAGGCGCTGGGTGACCGCAAAGGCATCCGTCGATTCGGCTCTGCCTATGTTCCTATGGACGAGGCCCTCGCGTTCACTGCGCTGGACTTTTCCAACCGGCCTTATCTAGTCTTTGACGCGGAAATGCCGCAGGAGCGCATCGGTGAGTACGACTCCTGCCTGACGCTGGAGTTCATGCGGGCGGTGGCCCACAATGCGGGTATTACCCTGCATCAGAAGTGCTTTTACGGGGTCAACGCCCACCACATCACCGAGGGCCTTTTCAAAGCCTTCGGACTGGCGGTCAAGGATGCCGTCAAGATCGAGGGAACCGGTGTGACCTCCACCAAGGGGGTGCTCTGATGGGCTATACCGCGATTGTAGACTATGGCGTCGGCAACCTGATGAGCGTGTCCAATGCCATGCACTATCTGGGTTTTGAGACGAAAATCACCAGTGATGCCACAGAGCTGGAATTGGCAGATTCCATTCTCCTGCCCGGTGTGGGTGCGTTTCCAGATGCCGCCGACAAGCTGCGCGGACCGGGACTGGATCAGGTGCTGATCGCCGAGAGCAAAAAGAAGCCCATTCTGGGTATCTGCCTTGGAATGCAGCTGCTGCTGGAGCGGGGCGAGGAAGTGCGTCCCTGTGAGGGACTTGGCTTCGTCAAGGGCAGTGTGCGGAAGATCGACACCGCGCTCAAGCTGCCCCACATCGGCTGGAATGAGCTGCATTTCCAGAATGATTCTCCGCTATTTCGCGGCATTGACGAGGGCGCTTACGTCTATTTTGTCCATTCCTTCTGCGCTGTGGCGGAGGATGAGTCTCAGGTCATTGCCCGAACCGACTATGGCGCCTCGGTGGTGGCCGCCGTGCAGAGCGGCAATGTGTTCGGCACCCAGTTTCATCCGGAAAAGAGCGGTGAGATCGGGCTTGCCATGCTGAAAAATTTTGGAGAGATGAACCGATGATTATTGAACCGGCGATTGATTTGAAGGACGGCAAAGTCGTCCGGCTTCTGAAGGGCGATTTCGATACGGTGCATAAGGTGGCGGAGGATCCCGTCGCCACGGCACAGGCCTTTGCCGCCGCAGGAGCCAAATATATTCATATGGTGGATCTGGACGGAGCCAAGTCCGGCCAGCGGGTCAATTCCGCCATCGTGAAGGCGGTGGCAGACCGGACCGGCATGAAGATCGAGCTGGGCGGCGGCATTCGCGGCATGGCTGATCTGGAGGCCGTGTTTGCCATGGGCGTCTGGCGGGCGGTCATCGGCTCTGCCGCTGTTACGGATCCTGACTTTGTCCGCGCCGCCGTGGAGCGCTATGGTGAGCGTATCGCGGTGGGTGTGGATACGCAGGACGGCAAGGTCAAGACCGCAGGCTGGATCGAGGACTCCGGTCTGGACTATCTGGCCTTTGCAAAGCAGATGGAAGGCCTCGGCGTCAAAACGCTGATTTTCACCGATATCGAAACGGACGGTGCTCTTTCCGGCCCGTCCTATGAGCGCCTGCGTGCGCTTCAGGGTGCGGTCAACTGTCAGATCGTGGCTTCCGGCGGCGTGTCCAACAATCAGGACATTGAACGGCTTACAAAAATGAGCCTTTATGGCGCGATCATCGGGAAGGCCTACTATGCCGGCACCATTGATTTGGCTGAGGCGGTTCGGACAGGAGGGGAGCAGTAAATGCTGGCAAAGCGTATTATCCCCTGTCTGGACGTCCGGGACGGGCGAGTGGTCAAGGGTGTCAATTTCGTCAATATCCGGGATGCCGGCGACCCGGTAGAACTGGCGTCCTATTACTCCAAACAGGGCGCGGATGAGATCGTCTTTCTGGACATCACCGCTACCGTAGAGGCTCGCAAAACTGTGGCCGATGTGGTGCGCCGTACCGTTCAGCAAGTCTTTGTCCCCGTCACGGTGGGTGGAGGTATCCGCACGCTGGATGACTTTCAGGAACTGCTCCGGGCAGGCGCGGATAAGATCAGCGTCAACTCCGCGGCGGTCAAGGATCCCAGTCTGATCTCACGGGCGGCAGAGCGTTTCGGCTCCCAGTGTGTCGTGCTGGCCATCGATGCCCGCCGCCGCCCGGAGGGCGGCTATGAGGTCGTTGTGGCCGGTGGGCGCACGCCCACCGGTATGGATGCAGTGGAATGGGCTAAAGAAGGTGAACGGCGGGGGGCTGGCGAGATCCTGCTCACCAGCATGGACGCCGACGGTACAAAGCAGGGGTTTGATCTGGAGATGACCAGGGCGGTCGTGGACACCGTCCATATTCCGGTGATCGCCTCCGGCGGCTGCGGCAGTCTGGAGCACTTTGCCGAGGTGTTTGAAAAGTCGGATGCCGACGCGGCGCTGGCTGCATCGCTGTTCCATTTCGGAGAGCTGACTGTGCCGCAGGTGAAGGAATACCTGCGGGAGCAGAACATACCTGTGAGGGAAAACGCATGATTGAAACGAAAGATTTATTTCAGAAATCCGACCTCATCCCGGTCATTATCCAGCATTGGCAGACTGGCGAGGTGCTGATGCTGGGCTTTACCAACGCAGAGGCCTATGAGCTGACGCTCCAGACCCATACCGCCTGGTTCTGGAGCCGTTCCCGCCGGAAGCTCTGGAACAAGGGCGAATCCAGCGGTAACTTTCTCCATGTGAAAAAGATGGTCACTGACTGCGATACGGACACCCTGCTCTATTTCTGTGAACCTGACGGCCCGACCTGCCATACTGGCGCGCGCAGCTGTTTCTTTCACACGATCTGGGAGGCGGAAGTATGATGGATCGGGCACAGACGGCGATTGCCGACCAGTATGCCGTGGCGTTGGAGCGCCGGAAAAACGGCGGCGGCGAAAAGTCCTATACCGGCTATCTTTACAACCAGGGACTGGACAAGATTCTGAAAAAATGCGGCGAGGAGACCTTTGAGGTGTGCATTGCCGCAAAAAATGACGATCAAGCAGAGACAGTAGGGGAGCTAAACGACGTGCTCTACCATGTCACGGTTCTGCTCTGTTTTTCCGGCGTCACGCTGGAGCGGGTCATGGCCGACCTGAACCGCCGCTGTCAGACGGAGGGACAGAGCTTTGATGCCTTGATGCGAGTCATTGAAGCGCGCAGGGACAGCGATGATGCAGAGTCCTACACTGCCTACCTCTTCCGGGAGGGTCTGGACAAGATCCTGAAAAAGGTCGGCGAGGCCTGCGCGCTCCTGCTGATTGCCGGAAAAGATCAGAATAGGGAAAAGATTGCCGAGGAGACCGGCGATCTGCTCTACCACCTGATGGCCATGATGATCTGTAAGGGCATCACGGCGGATGATCTGGCGGAGGAGCTGGAGCGCCGCAGCGGAAAAACCGGCAATTTAAAGACATTCCATACGTCGGATCACACGACCTGATTTGAAACAAAAAGTGCCTGAACCATGCGCGGTTCAGGCACTTTTACTTATTTGTATATTGTATAATCGTTAGAAGCTGACTTCCTGGGGGGTGACGCCGAAGGCGTCCCGCATGACGCTCAGCGCGTCGCCAAGCTCATGGGCACTGACCAGGATGGAAATGTCCACGTCGGAGGTAGTGACCAGCATGATCTGGATCTCGGCTTCGCTGAGCAGGGAGAATACCTTGGCCGCCACGCCGGGGGTGTTCACCATGTCGGCGTCAAAAAAGGCAATTTTGCAGTTGCCGGGCAGAATCTCGGGGTTCAGTCCCTTGCTTCCGTTGCTGATCTGGCCGAGAATGGTCAGCACCTGACTCAGGTCACGATCGGACACGGTGAAGCTCAACCGCATGGAGCCGCCCTGCGGGGCGGTCTGGGAGATCATGTCAACATTGATCCCGCTGGCTGCAAATGCGGTCAGCACCTGACTTACGGCCTTTCCACTGGGCAGAGCGGACAGTGTGATGAGGGTCACATCATTGGCGTAGGAGATTTTAGTGATTTTCTGTTCCATTTCAGGGCACTCCTTTTGCGACACAGTGCGGCGAAGACCGCGTATTGTTTAGTTGTTTTCCACCAGCATGGACATATCGTACATCCCGGGCTTGCTCACACCGGCCAGAAATTTCGCGGCCTTGACCGCACCGTTGGCGAAGATCTCGCGGCTCATGGCGGTGTGCTTGATCTCGATGATCTCGTCCCGCCCGGCGAACATGA
>USIZ01000074.1 GCA_900554855.1 uncultured Eubacteriales bacterium
GCATACCATGCGTCATAGTCTGTCAGCTGGGCCACGTCGTATTGGAGATAGCCCACCACGCCGTTGCAGTAAAAGCAGGGGCGGTAGCCCGCCGCACGGATCTTCTCGCAGAAGGCGGCGGCGCAGGCGGTGACGGCCGCCTTGTCCATTCCGTCCGTCCGGGCGTCCTCCTCCACGATCTGCTCCCAGTCGAACACCACCGGCAGATCCATGCCGCGGCCGTTCAGCACGGAGAGCACGAAGTCGGCCTCCTCCTCCGCTTCGGCGGCGGTCACCGCCTGAGAGAAGAAATAGCATCCGACCTGAAGCCCGTTCTCCTGCGCCCCGGCCAGATTGGCCTCAAAATTGGCATCCGCCCGGATGGCGCCCTGAGAATAGCCCCGGCTGCCCACCCGGAGCATGGCGAACTCAATGCCGTCCCCGGCCACCGCTGTCCAGTCGATGTCCCCCTGATGGGAGGACACATCCACACCGGTCATGGCCGGGCGGCTCAGGCAGGTGATGCGCCCGGTGACCGCATCGCGCTGAAAGTCCTCCGCCGTGAAGCCGCTCTGCTCCACCGACTGGTCCACCTTGACGGTCTGGCCGCCCACCTCCACCGTGGGGCCGCTCACCTCTTCTTCGATTTTATGTACCGCTCCCCGCAGAGAGCACCCCGCCAGCGACAGCACCAGCGCGCCGCTCAGCAGAATGGAAATCAGTTTTTTCAACCAAATCACCTCAGTTTCGACAGGGAAAGTATATCACACTTTTGGCCGGATACCGTTAAGAAATTATAAAACCCGGACGCATCCGCAAAAAAGCAGGTGCGCCCGGGGGTAGTTCACTCACCAACGGCTTCCCCTCGGGGAAAGTCGACACGGCGGAGCCGTGACTGATGAGGGGGCGGGTCTAAGACAGCTTTCCGTTCGTCGCCACCTCATCCGGTTCGCTTCGCTCACCACCTTCCCCTCAGGGGGAAGGCTTTTCGCTTGCCTTGTTTCAAAGAACCGCCTTCACCGCGTCAATGGGCATATCCATTCCGGTCCAGAGCTTAAAGGACGCGGCGCCCTGATAGAGCACCATGCCGGTGCCGTTCATGGTGGGGCAGCCCGCCTCCCTGGCCAGCTTCAGGAAGGCAGTCTCCTCCGGGGTGTAGATGACATCCGTGCAGATGAGGTCGGGGCGGAGCATGGTCTTGTCGGTGATCAGGCTGACGCCCTCCAGCTTACCCATGCCCACGTTGGTGGCGTTGGCCAGCAGGGCGCTGGACGCGATCTCCGCGCGCAGGCGCTCGGTGTCCTCCAGCGGATAGGCGTGAGCCACGCAGCCCGTGTTGGCATTGATCTTGGCGGCGTTCTCCTCCGCCCGGTGGAAGAAGGGGTCGTTGGCGTTGAAAATGCTGATCTTCTTCACGCCGTCCAGCGCCGCCTGGATGCAGATGGCGGTGGCTGCGCCGCCGCAGCCGAGGACGGTCATCTTCTTCCCCCTGATGTCAAAGCCCTGATCGGCCAGCGCGGACATATAGCCGGTGCCGTCGGTGACGGTGCCGTAGAGCTTGCCGTCCCTGTTGATGACGGTGTTGACGCTCTCGCACAGGCGGGAGACCTCGCTGATCTCGTCCAGCAGAGGGATGATGTCAGTCTTGTAGGGCATGGACACGTTCCACCCCTTGGCGCCGAGGGCTTTCAGGCCCTTGACGGCATCCTCCAGCCGGTCGGGCTGGAAGTCGAAGGCCAGATAGGCATAGTCCAGACCCAGTGCCTCAAAGGCGGTGTTGTGCATCATGGGGGACTTGCTGTGGCGGATGGGGGTGGCGATCAGGCCGATGAGCTCGGTATGGCCGGTAATTCTCTGGGGCATATGGAAAACCTCCGATTTTCTTCTTGAAAGGGCTTTCCCCTTTCTGTGAGGGGATGCAGTCTGCGGACAACGGGACTTTGCAGGGCGCCCGGCACAGGAGCCTCAGAATATTCTTTCCCGATAGATCACGGGGGATGCCAAACAAATGGCATCCCCCGTGTGATAGATCAATTACTTGTTGAAGATGGCGAAGATGTCATCGAAGGGGTCCTTGGCGGGCTCGTCCTTCTTCTCCTCAGCGGCCTTCTCCTCCTCGGCGGCCTGCTCGTCCTCGGGCTTGTCGAAGCCGGTGGCGATGACGGTGACGCGGATCTCGTCCTCCATCTCAGGATCGAAGGCAGCACCGAAGATGATGTTGGCATCGGGGTTAGCAGCGGACTGCACCAGGCCGGCAGCGACCTCGACCTCCTCCAAGCCGATGTCCATGGAACCGGTGACGTTGACCAGAACGCCGTGGGCACCGTCGATGCTGGTCTCCAGCAGCGGGCTGGAGATGGCCATACGGGCGGCCTCCTCGGCCTTGTTCTTGCCGGCAGCGCGGCCGACACCCATGTGGGCCAGACCGGCGTCCTTCATGATGGAGGTCACGTCGGCAAAGTCCAGGTTGATGAAGCCGGTGTTCTTGATGAGGTCGGAGATGGACTCAACGGCCTGCTTCAGCACATCGTCGGCGATCTGGAACGCATTGGCAAAGGTGATCTTCTGATCGGTGGCCAGCTTCAGACGCTCGTTGGGGATGATGACCAGGGAGTCAACCTTGGCGCGCAGCTCCTCGATGCCGGCCTCAGCCTGACGCATACGGCGGGCGCCCTCAAAGCCGAAGGGCTTGGTGACGACGCCGACGGTCAGAATGCCCATCTCGCGGGCGACGTCAGCCACAATGGGGCTGCCGCCGGTACCGGTGCCGCCGCCCATGCCGCAGGTGATGAACACCATGTCGGTGCCCTCCAGCGCCTTGGCGATGGAGCTGCGGTTCTCCTCGGCGGACTTGCGGCCCACCTCGGGGTTTGCACCGGCGCCCTGACCATGGGTCAGCTTCTCGCCGATCTGGATCTTATAGGTAGCAGAGGACTTTGCCAGCGCCTGCTTATCCGTATTGACCGCGATAAAATCAACGCCGGTGGTACCGCCCACGACCATGCGGTTCACAACGTTATTGCCGGCACCGCCGACACCAATTACTTTCAGATTGACAACGGTATCCGCCATCGGCTCGACTCCAAAAGCCATAACCAATTCCTCCTGTATTTTCATTTGCTAATTTATTTCTCATTATAAGGGAACACTCTAGATTATTTTAAACTGTTATTGGGTTCTGGTCAAGGGTTCCGGCGGGGAAAATCTTGATTTTTACGTTAATTTTGCGCCGCATTTTTGATCAGATGCGGTTTCCCGTCGGACAGCGTCATATCCAGCGTGCCGGTATCGCCATCCTTCCACTTTGCCTGCACATAATCCTCCATCACCGTGGACAGGGCGCGTACATTGTAATCAAAGTCGGAGGACAGGTTCATCTT
This sequence comes from uncultured Eubacteriales bacterium, assembly GCA_900554855.1. Lineage (GTDB taxonomy): Bacteria > Bacillota > Clostridia > Oscillospirales > Oscillospiraceae > UMGS1766. The sequence goes on from USIZ01000074.1 coordinate 3,360, forward strand.
CACCGTCAGCCGGTTGTCATACTGCATGACGGCCATGCTTCCGCCGGTCAGATCAATGCTCTGGGCATTGGCAAGCAGATCCCGCTTCTCCAGCGCGGTCAGCAATTCGATCAGCGCCTGCTGCTGGAGGTGCTGATCCTCGCCCACGGCCAGATCGGTACCCTCGCTGGGGGCCGCCGGGGTGAGTCCGGTGACCTGAATGGCGTCTCCGGGTGCATCGGCACGGGCGAGCAACCGGCCGTCACTGCTGATGAGCCACCACTGGCCGTCGGAGCCGTCCTGCACCGCCGCGGCAACGGTATATTCATCCACCGTGATGTTCAGCGTGTTGGGCAGTTTGCGCCGGATGGTCACGTCATCCACATAGGTAAGCTTTTCCTTGATCTGGTCGATCATCTTGAATTTGTTCAGCAGGTACATATTGTCCCCCTGCCGGACACCGGCGGCCTCGACGATCTGGTCGGCGGTATAGCGCTCGTTGCCCTCCACATGGATGGTGTCCACCTTGAAGAACACGATGCAGCCGCCGATGACTGCGGCCAGAATGACCAGTACGGAGAGAACGCCATAGAGCTTGGTGAATCGGAAGCGCCGGTGTCTGCGCTGGTGTTTTCGCTGATGTTGAGCCATGTTCAATAGCCTCCTGAATCATATAGCTTGCGATCGGCGCGGTCAAGCCAAAGCCTTTCCCCCAGTAGGAAGGCATCAGCGCACCACCCGATGAATTTCCAGAATTTCATTTTGATCCGTATGTAATGCAATGTCCGCCCCCAGCGAGCGCAGATCCTCGGGCAGGCTGGCGTAGCCCCGGCGGATATGGGAAAGGCCGGTCAGGATCGTGGGGCCTTCCGCGCCCAGCGCGGCCACACAGAGCGCGCCGCCGCCGCGCAGATCGTGGGCCGTCACTGCCGTGCCCCGGAGGCCGTTCTCAGTGCCGCCGACCACCGCCACCCGATCCTCCACCCGGATATCCGCGCCCATCCGGCGCAGTTCATCCACATGGCGGTAACGGTTTTCAAACATGGTCTCCACGAACAGGCTGGATCTCCGGGCATTGCACAGGGCGGCCATGACCACCGGCTGGGCGTCGGTGGGGAACCCCGGATAGGGAGAGGTGCGCACCACCACGCCGCCCTCCAGAGGCCGGTTCCGGCGGATGGTCAGCGCGTCGGAACCGGTGGCCAGGATCTCCGCCCCGGCATCCCTCAGCACGCCGGTCACGGCGGCCAGCTGCTCCGGCTCTGCGCCGATGAGGCTGGCCTCTCCTCCGGCGCAGGCCACGGCAGAGAGGTAGGTGGCGCAGACGATGCGGTCGCCGATGACCCGGTGCTCACAGCCGTGGAGCGTCCCTCTGCCGCCTTCGATCCGGACGGTACTGCTCCCCTCGCCCTGAATACGCGCTCCCATGGCGCGCAGGAACCGGGCCAGATCCACGATCTCCGGCTCCCGGGCGGCGTTGCGGATCACGGTCACGCCCTCCGCCGCGCAGGCGCACAGCATGATATTCTCCGTGGCCCCGACGCTGGGCAGGGTCAGGGTGATCTCCGCCCCGCGCAGCGCGGCGCCCCCGGTACAGCGCAGGCGTCCGCCCCGCTGTTCAATACCCGCCCCCAGCTTCCGCAGTGCGGACAGATGGAGGTCAATGGGCCGGGGGCCCAGCTCGCAGCCGCCGGGCATACTCACATCGGCCTCGCCGGTGCGGGCCAGAATGGCCCCCAGAAAGATGATCGAGGAGCGCATCTCCCGCATGAGCGCGTCGGGCACATCCGAGCGGCTCAGGCAGGACGCGTCTACGGTCACGGTGGTGCCCTCCCGCGTCACCCGGCAGCCCAGATGGCGCAGAATGGCGATCGAAGCCTCCACATCGCTGAGGCTGGGGCAGTTGTGCAGGACGCTGACTCCGTCGGCCAGCGCGGTAGCGCAGAGCAGGGGCAGGACGCTGTTTTTCGCGCCGTGGATCACCACTTGGCCCGCCAGACGCCGCCCGCCGTTGATCTCGTAATATTCCATGGCACTTCCTCCGATTTCAGGACATTTGCCCCATCCTATGCGGAGGAAGTACAGGGGTGTGAGTGTGGGGACTCTATTTTATTTCTGTTTCACCAGTGCGCACAGCGTCTCGTAGATACGCTCGTTGGCGTCACCGATGGCCATTTCCCGCAGAGCCTTCTGCATTTTCTCCAGCTCCGCCGGAGCGGCCAGCAGGCGCTGCACGGTGTCATAGAGCCGATCGCCGCCGGCGTCCTTCTCCAGCATCAGCACCGCCGCGCCCCTGTCGCTGAGCACCCGGGCGTTCTTCTCCTGATGGTTGGCCGTCACATTGGGACTGGGCACCAGAATGGAGGGGCGGGCCGTGGCGGTGATCTCGGAAATGGTGGATGCGCCCGCACGGCTGAGCATCACGTCGGCGGCGTCCATCACGGCGGGCATATCATAGATATATTCCCGGATGTCCACATCCGGGTAGCGGTCGAGGTCGATGCCCTTGGCCCGCACCGCGTCCAGCACCCGCTGATAGTAGCGCTTGCCCACGCCGTAGATGTGGTGGAACGGGGTGCCCTCCCGGCATTCCCGGACAACGAAATCCACCATGTAATCGTTCATCACCTGTGCGCCCAGAGAGCCCCAGCTGGTGACCACCACCGGCTTGGTGTCCCCGGCGGCAAAGCCCAGCTTTGCTCGGGCCTCTTCCCGGGTGCAGTTGAAGAACTCGCCCCGGACCGGGGTGCCGGTGACCACCACCCGCTCCGGGTGGGGATAGTGCTGGCGGCTCTCCTCAAAGCCCACCATGACCTTGTCCACATACTTGGCCAGCATCTTGGTGGTCAGGCCGGGCTCCGCATTGGACTCGTGGACGGCGGTCGGAATGCCCCGGCGGGCGGCCTCCCGCACCACGGGGTAGGAGGCGTAGCCGCCGGTGCCCACCACCAGATCGGGCCGGAATTCGTCCAGAATGGCCCGGGCCTGCCCCTTGGAGCGGCTCAGGTTCTTGAGCGTCGTCAGATTATGTTTGATCGCCGCGCCGCTGAGGGAGCGGTAAAAGCTGGTGATGGTGACCGTCTTGACCGGATAGCCCTCCCGGGGCACCAGCGTGGTCTCCATACCGCCGTCGGCGCCCACAAAGAGCACCTCGGCATTCTGCCGCTGGCGGAACATCCCCGCCAGGGCGACCGCCGGATTGATATGGCCTGCGGTGCCGCCGCAGGTAAAGAGCACTTTCATGGAAGATACCTCCCTAAATTCTCTGAAAAGTCAAAGTTCCCTTAGGGGGAAGCCGTCTGCGAAGCAGACTGATGAGGGGCAGGTCTGGGACAGCTTTCCGTTCGACGCCACCTCATCCGGCCCTTCGGGCCACC
>USIZ01000075.1 GCA_900554855.1 uncultured Eubacteriales bacterium
GCGGGCTCCTGGGTTTCCGTGGGCTCCGGCTCCGGCTCAACGCCCACGCACTTGCTCATATTGACAGAGCAGACGGCGCAATCCGTATTGACGGCCCCCGCCTCGCATTTTTCAGAGCAGGAGCACACCGCCTGTTCCACGCCAGCGGCCTCCGCCGCAGCCAGCAGATCAGCCTCATCCACAACGCTGAAAAAGTAGGTTTCGTACTGTTCGCCCTCTTCGTCCACGGGCTTGTCATAGTCAATGACGATATAGAACATATTGCCGCCGCTGGTCTGGACGGTAATAAACTGCTTGTTGGTGTGCTCGTCATAGAGCAGATCACGGGTTACAAGGTTTCCCTCTTCGGAAAAGCCCTCGCCGGGCTCAATGGTGGGCTCCGGGGCGGGAGCTTCCTCCGTCATGGTGGGATCGCTCACAATGGTGCGGCGGGCCTGATTCAGCGCGGAGAGCTCCTGACGGGCCCGAGCCTGCTTCTGCTCGTTCTCAGTCAGCGCATCGTTGCGCTTTTCGTCCTGCTTGGAGATCTCGCTGAGCAGCAGCTCCTTCTCCTTGTTGAGGTCGGCGCGGTCCTTCTTGACGGCAGCCAGACGGGACAGCGCCGCATTGTGCAGATTCACATCGGAGCATGCCTCATCCAGCAGGTCGATGGCCTTGTCGGGCAGGAAGCGATCCGTGATGTAACGCTCAGACATGACCACCGTCTGATAGGCCACCGCGTCAGAGACCTTGACACAGTGGTAGTTCTCGTAGTAATGGGCAATGCCCTTGATGATCTTCACGCTGTCCTCAATGGAGGGCTCATTGACGGTGACCGGCTGGAAGCGACGCTCCAGCGCAGTGTCCTTTTCAATGTGCTTGCGGTATTCGGTGAAGGTGGTGGCGCCGATGACCTGGATCTCGCCCCGGGACAGGGCGGGCTTCAGAATATTTGCGGCGTTCATGGAGCCCTCGGCATCCCCGGCGCCCACAATGTTGTGGATCTCATCAATGACCAGGATAACATTGCCCGCCTTGCGGATCTCTTCAATAAGCCCCTTCATGCGGCTTTCAAACTGGCCGCGGAACTGGGTGCCCGCCACAAGAGAGGTCAGATCCAGCAGATAGACCTCCTTATCCTGCAGCTTATAGGGCACGTCGCCCCTGGAGATTCGGATAGCCAAACCCTCAGCGATGGCGGTCTTGCCCACGCCGGGCTCGCCGATCAGGCAGGGGTTGTTCTTCTGTCGGCGGTTCAGGATCTGGATGACCCGCTGAATCTCCTCGTCCCGGCCGATCACGCCGTCCAGCTGACCGCCCCGGGCACGGTTGGTCAGGTTGATGCAGTAGTTATCAAGAAACTTCTTTTTGCCGTTCTTCGGCTTTTCCGGGCGGCCGCCCTTGGCAGAGCCGGTGGGGTTTTCCTCCCGGGGCGCATTGGCGGCATTCTGATTGTTCGCACCAAACAGGCGGTTCAGGAACGGGAATGTGGCAGTCTTGCCCTCATCCTCTTCGCCGTCCTCCTCTCCCTCCTCCGGGTTCTGGGGGATCAGGCCCTCCAGCCCCTCGGCATTCTGGAACATATTCATCATCTCGTCGGTCAGGTTGTCCAGATCCTCATCGGTGATGCCCATGCGCTTCATCATATCGTCCACGGGCTGCACACCCATCTCTCGGGCACACTTCAAGCACAGGCCTTCATTCTTGGTCACGCCGTTTTCGATCCGGCTGATAAAGATGACGGCCAGATTTTTCTTGCATTTAGAGCAGAGTGTTGGCTGCATAGCGGTAAACTCCCTTCGGGAAAGAATAGCATATTCTTTTTAAATATTATTGCAGAAAAATATGAATAAATCATGTTTGAATGAAAACTTTTAGTAAACTGGGCCGAGAGAAGCCAGCCACCGCAGCAGGAGCGCGGCATCTACCATGCTGCGCGGCAGCACATCGCACCAGAGCAGGATGCTGACAACGACGGCGATCAGCAGCCCGCCTTTGAGCGCTCCCAGCACCGCACCGCCGAGATGATTCAAAAAGTGCAGTCCCGGCACCTCATCCAGCAGATCCAGCAGCCAGATCAACAGACGGCACACCAGCTTGAACACAATAAATCCGGCGGCAAACAGCAGCAGCCAGCCCACCGCCAGTGCCACCTGACGGGCAACAGCCGGGGCCAGCGCCGCAGCCAGAGAGTCCCCCGCCTGACCGAGCAGGCTCTGAACACCGGGGATCATCCCCAGCAGGCCGCTCAGACTGTCGGAGGAGGCGCCGTCGCTCATGGCCTGCGCCAGCTTTTCCGACACAGTCGGCAGCAGCTTTGGCGTGAGCCAGTCCACCAGCAGCGGCGCGCAGCGGTCTGCGATCAGCTTCGCGCCCCAGAGAGAGAGCAGCCATGTCAACAGTCCGGAAAGGGTGCGGAACATCCCTCGGATCGCACCGACCACCAGAAACAACAGCAGGATCGCCGCACAGAGCAGGTCGGGTAATAATTGCTGTAAGGTCAAGAGATCACGCCTCGCTTTTTCCCGGTCTATTCGGGCGCATAGAGGTCAGCGCTTCCATTGGAGACGACCAGCACAGAGCCATCTTCCCGCTGAAGCACCTTGCGGGCACCCCAATCGTTGTCCACCTGAGCATAAACAGTCATATCCGAGCGATAAATGGTCAGCTGATTTGCAGTCAACACAGAGAAGTAGCTCCCGGCGGCAGAAAGATCCAGCACCTCGTCATTCTGGCTGATCGCACTGCCGCTGCCCTGCGTTGTCAGCAGTTCCACCGTTCCGCCGCTGCCGTTCTGATATTTACTGCAATACAGCACGGCAAAGCCGTTCCCGCCCAGAGAAAAGTCCTGTAAGATCCGGGTCTGATCGGTGTTGCTGTTAGTCAACGTGCCCTTTTCCACATAGTAGGCTCCGTACTCGCCCACAACCCAGAGGCCGTTCTTCTCCCACTTGAGATCCAGCAGGACGTCACTGCCCAGCGCGCAGCGATAGAGCTCCTCACCGTCCGCCACATTGTAAAAAATGAGCACGGAGTCAAACCCGGAGGTGTCCTCACCCACGGAGACTGCGGCCAGTGTCTTGCCGTCCGGCGACAGCGCCGCATCCGAGACAAAAGAGCTGGAGATATTCTCGGTCACCACCGGCTGAAGGCTGGCATCATAGACCGTGACCGCCGCCTTGTAACCGGTGGCCCGCTCCACCACGGTGAGGGAGCCGTTTTCACTGACCCTGGCGCTCAGGATGGCCCCCGCCTTGTCAGACGTATAGGTATGCACGATCTGTTCGTCCCGAATGAGATAGAGCCTTGAACCGCCCGCATCATAGACCGCCGCATAGCGTCCGGCCACGGATACCACAGGCTTTGTGAAGTTGATGGACTCATTGATCTCCTGCTTTCCGCTGCGGGCAAACAGTTGCAGATCCGTCTGGCTGCACACCAGAAAGCCGCCCTGAAATGCGGCGGTGCAGGAGGAGGTGTCCCCCTTCAGCGTGTAGCTGTCCGCCTGCGTCTCGCCATTCACCAGGTTGGACAGTGAGCGGCGGACGGAATCAATACTGATCGTATCCCGGTGCACCACCACATAGACCGCGCCCACCACCAGAACGATGGTGATGAGCAGGGCGATGATCCGGCTCACCCAGCGCCTCAGCTTGGTGTGCCTGCGCTTCTTCTTGGGCGGCTGTTCCAGCCCCTCCGTCTCTTCCAGTTCAGTTTCGTGTTTTGATTCAGCCATAATTGATTATCCTCAATGCTTATTCAGCGGGATGGGGCCAGTCGGATCCGTATCCAGTCCCACCGGCTCGTTGTACCACAGCTTTGTCATGTAAAGTCCGCCGGGGGGCACCGTCGGCCCGGCCTCGGTGCGGTTGCCCCGCTCCAGAATGTCGCTGATGCCGTCCGGGGTCAGCTTGCCCTCGGCGGCATAGAGCACAGTGCCGGTCATCGCCCGCACCATATTATACAAAAAGCCGTTGGCACATACCTTCAGTTCGATCAGGTCGCCGTGGCGTGCCACATCGAAGTAGTGTACCGTGCGCACCGTGGACTTCACATTGGTGCCCACCGCCCGGACAGCGGCGAAATCATGGGTGCCCACAAAACGGGAGGCCGCGTCCGCCATGACCACCTCATCCAGATGCTTTGGATAGAAGTAAGCCCTGTCCACATAGAAGGCGTTGCGGATGCGGGAATTATAGACCCGATAAGTGTACTCCTTTTTGATGCAGGAGCCGATGGCGTTGAAGCCCTCGCTGACCTCCTTTGCGCTCACCACCACGATGTCCTCCGGCAGGCGGGTATTCACCGCCAGCGGCAGACGCTCCACCGGGATCGTAGAGGTGGTGCGGAAGTTGGCAATGTAGGTCTCCGCATGGACGCCGGCATCTGTGCGGCCTGCGCCGGTACACTTCACCGGGTGGCACACCACCGTGGCCAGCGCATCCTGAAGAGTCTCCTGCACGGTGGCTCCATTCTTCTGGATCTGCCAGCCATGGTAGGCTGTCCCTACATACATCAATTTTAACGCAATATTTCGCATAAAAACCTCAATTACAAGCCAAAATGGCGCAGAACCAGCACACCGGCCAGCACCGCTGCACCCAGCACCAGCGCCGCGCCGTCCCGGAAGGCAAAGGTCAGCTTCTTCATCCGGGTGCGGCCGCTGTCGCCGTGATAGCAGCGGCATTCCATAGCGGTGGCCAGTTCGTCCGCCCTGCGGAAGGCGGAGACAAAGAGGGGCACCAGCAGGGGCACCAGTGCCTTGGCCTTCTGCACCAGATTGCCGGACTCAAAGTCCGCGCCCCGGGCCTTCTGGGCGGCCATGATCTTATCCGTCTCCTCGATGAGGGTAGGGATAAAGCGCAGCGCGATGCTCATCAGCATGGCCAGCTCATGCACAGGCAGGTGGAGCTTCTTCAACGGCCCCAGCAGACTTTCGATCCCGTCGGTCAGCTGGATGGGCGATGTGGTATAGGTGAGCAGGAAGGTGCCGGAGATCAGCATCAGGATCCGCAGCACCATCATAACGGCCATCTGAATACCGCCGGTGTAAATACTGAGCTTCCAGAAGTGCACCAGCAGCGTGCCGTTGGTGTTATAGAACAGGTTCAGGATGGCGGTCAGGGTGATGATGATAATGACCGGCTTCATCCCCCGGAACAAGGCCTTGAAGCCCACGCCGGAGAGCAGAATGCAGGTGACCAGCACCGCCATCATCAGCGCATAGCTGGCTACAAACTTGGCGGAAAACAGCGCCACGATATAGACGACCGTCAGAATAAGCTTCGTGCGCGGATCCAGCTTGTGAACGATGCTCTCGCCGGGGAAATACTGTCCAAGGGTGATGTCCTTCAGCATGACGCACCGCCTCCCTTCCCGCGCAGGGCCAGAACGGAGCGCACTGCATCCTCCATGGTATAGACCGCCGGATCCATCGGCACACCGAGGTGATTCAGCGCCTGTGCGATCTGCGTGACCTGCGGCACATTCAAGCCGATTTGGCGCAATTCGTCACCGTGGATAAACACTTCACCGGGCGTTCCCGCAAACGGAAGCCTGCCGTCGTTCACCACATAGAGCCGATCCACGCTGCGGGCGACCTCGTCCATGGAGTGGGACACCAGGATGATCGTGGTGCCCCGGGCTTTATTGATCGTGCGGATCGTCTCCAGGATGGCATCCCGCCCCCGGGGATCCAGTCCGGCAGTGGGTTCGTCCAGAATCAGCACCTTAGGTTCCATGGCCAGCACACCGGCGATGGCCACCCGGCGCTTCTGACCGCCGGAAAGTTCAAAGGGCGACTTCCGGAGCGTCTCTTCCGGCAGATTCACCGCATCAGCGGCGGCATGGATGCGCCGGTCGATCTCCGCCGCGTCCAGTTTCATATTCGTCGGGCCGAAGGCGATGTCCTTGTAGACCGTCTCCTCAAAGAGCTGATACTCCGGGTACTGGAACACCAGCCCCACCTGAAAGCGGATCTCCCGGATCTTCTTGGGCTCCGCCCAGATATCCTTTCCCTGAAAGAAGATCTGGCCGGAGGTGGGCTTCAAAAGGCCATTCAGGTGCTGGATCAGGGTGGATTTTCCTGAGCCGGTGTGACCGATGATGCCCACGATCTCCCCGGGAAGGGCATAAAAATCCACTGCATCCAGCGCCTTATGTTCAAAGGGCGTCCCCGCACTGTAAGTGTGGGTCAGCTTCTGGGTTTCAATGATCGGTTCCAATGGGTTCTCCAATCTCGTCTGATGGTTCCTTCAATGCCTTGGCAATGGCTTGGGCGCACTCGTCAACGGAGAGGGCGTCCAGCGGTACATTGAGCCCCGCCTGCCGCAGCTCATAGAGCAGACCGACCGTCTCCGGCACGGTAAGGCCCACACTGCGCAGCCCCTCCACATTCTGAAAGACCGTCCTGGGCGCACCGTCGGCGATGACCTGACCCTGATCCATCACGATCAGCCGGTCTGCCCGGGCGGCCTCGTCCATATGATGGGTGATGAGCACCACGGTGACGCCAAACTCCCGGTTCAGCTTCTGGATGGTGTCAATGACCTCTTCCCTGCCGATGGGATCCAGCATGGCGGTGGGCTCGTCCAGTACGATGCACCGGGGACGCATGGCAATGACGCCCGCAATGGCCACCCGCTGCTTCTGACCGCCGGAGAGCAGATGGGGGGCGTGCTGAGCGTAGACGGACATATCCACCGCCAGATCG
>USIZ01000076.1 GCA_900554855.1 uncultured Eubacteriales bacterium
TGCTTCTTCCATGGCGGCCATCAGCTCCTCCCCCAGCTCCTTGAGCGGGTGGTAGAGGTGGTCGAGATAGTCCTGCTTGTGCTCCAGAAACCAGTCCCGGTGATTGTTGAGCCGGATCCCCCAGAGAAAATGGATGGTGTCTTCTGAAAAACCTTGAAACATACTGTGATCTCCCTATAAAATTCCCGCACAATCACTTGTGCGGGAATGGGTGCGTGGATGGAAATTTAGAGTGACAGCGAATATTTGCCTCACGCCGCGGGCGTATCCGGCGTGGGCGTATCAGCTGCCGGAGTATCTGTGACCGGTGTATCCGGCGCGGGTGTTTCTGCGACCTTGGTGCCCACATGGATAACCTTGGGGGTCATCTTGTAGCTGCTCAGCGATTCCTTCCCCTCATAGACCACATTGCCGCTGGCGTCGTAGACATGGCGGTAGGACTGCACCTTGTAGCCGGTGTGGCCCTTGTCGGCCACCTGCGTGGTGCCCGCTTCCAGCGTGTCGTCCGGCACCTCCTGCACGGTGGGGGCGGTGGTGCTGATGGTCTCGGTAGTGATCTTGACGGAGTAATCATCGGTCTTGGTGCCGACGATCTGGAAGGTCACCTTGCTGTTGGCGTAGCTGGCAACCACTTTGATGGGATAATCGGTGTTGTTGCGGAACTGGAAGTCCGGGCCGCCCCAGGAGACGGTGGCATCCATGCCGATGGGCACATAGCTGGAGACATAGCTGTGGTTATGCCGCTCCACGATCTCCAGGTTGGCGTAGAGCGCAGCGCAGTAGAGGGTGCTGGAGTCCTGGCAGACGCCGCCGCCCAGTTCCTGCACGGTCTCGCCGTTGGAGTAGGCGCCCGCCTTTTTGAAGCCCGCGGCCTCGGTGCGCTGCCCCACGACCTGATTGTAGGCGAACACCTCGCCGGGGAGCAGGATGGTACCGCTGCACTTCTGAGCTGCCAGCTGGACGTTTGAGCGCCGATCGGCGGTGCCGGACACGCTGGTGGTGTACTCGCCCAGCACATCCTTAAACAGGTTGGCCTTCAGGGTGGCGGTGTCGATGGCCGGGGCCTGACGGTTCAGCGGCACGCTGACCGTCTCGCCCGGCTGGGCGGCGGAGAGGATGCTCTGAGCCTCGGCAACGTCAAAGTCGATGCCCTGCACGGAGTCGGTGACGGTATAGGATCCATCGTCTGCCACCTCCAGCGTGGCATTGGCAGGCTCGGCGTAGAGTGCGTCGTGAATGACCTGCATATCGACGGGATCCGGGTCGGCGGACACCATCTCACAGGTGATGGAGCTGTAATCGCCCTTGGCGGTATTGTCCAGGATCTTCTGGATCAGCGCGTTTTCGTCCACGGAGACGCCGCTGACGCCCCTGGTGAAATCCAGTGTAGTGTCAGTCAGGGCATAAGTGGTCTGGGTGGTGGTGTTCAGGGTCAGAATGCCGGTGGCCTCCAGTGCGGAGCGCACCTGCGCGGCATCGGCGGCCTGCGGGGCCACATGATAGCTCTTGCCGCCGCCGAGGCTGGTCAGAAAGCGGATGCCGCGGCTCAGGAACATCCCGCCGTGGTCGTGTGCCCATGCCTGCTCGACGGTATCGGTGACGTCGAAGCTCAGACAGCCGCTCAGATCCACCGTGTAGGTCTGGGCATCCGGTATATCGGGCACCACGTCGATGGCGGAGTAGTCCGTGCCCTCCACAGAGGTGGTCCCGGCCAGCTGCTCCGTCAGAGCGGAGACGGCCTGATCCTTTGTCATGCCGCCAATGTTGATGCCGTTGACGGCGGTGCCGTCGCGCAGCGTATCACCGCTGCCGCCGAAGGCGCACAGCGCACAGTAGAGCGCCAGCAGCACGGCGCACAGCACGGCGATCAGGATCAGGGCGCGGGAGCGCTTCTTTTCCTGCTTGGGCGGCCGCGCCGAATGGTCGGAATGGTGTGTTTGCTTTGCGGGCTCAGGTGCCAGTCTGGATGCCATAAATGTTTCCTTTCTCTCGTCGATCTATCCGCTGTCGGGACGGCGGTTTTTGTCAGAACCGGCCGAATCGGTCATGTGTTAAAATTATAGCCTCCATCGAAAAGGAATGCAATTACAATTTCTTAAAGAATGTGTCATAGATATCTGTATAAATTTACTGTTGTTTCCCGGATTGCATTCCGCCCCGTTTCTGTTATAATCATAGTGATTTATTATGCAGTGAGGTAAATGATATGATTACTGTTTCCAACCTGAGCCTGTCTTACAGCGGAACGCCGCTGTTTTCCGACGTCAACCTGCAGTTCCTGCGCGGCAACTGCTATGGCATTATCGGCGCCAACGGCGCAGGTAAGTCCACGTTCCTGAAGATCCTCTCCGGTGAGCTGGAATCCACCACCGGCAGTGTGGACATTCTGCCCAACGTGCGTATGTCTATTCTGAAGCAGGATCAGTTCATGTTCGATGAGTATACGGTGCTGGACACCGTCATCATGGGCAACCGCCACCTCTATGACGTGGGCAAGGAGATGAATGCCCTCTACGAGAAGGAGGACATGACCGATGAGGACGGCATCCGCGCCAGCGAGCTGGCCGAGGAGTATGCCGAGATGGGCGGCTGGGAGGCCGAGTCTGACGCCAGCCGCATTCTTCAGGGCCTGGGCATTCCCACGGAGTATCACTATGAGCTGATGGCCAATATGGACGGCCGTCTCAAGGTGAAGGTGCTGCTGGCCCAGGCGCTGTTCGGCAATCCGGACATCCTGATGATGGACGAGCCCACCAACAACCTGGACATCAACGCCATCAACTGGCTGGAGGACTTCCTGCTGGACTTTGACGGCACCGTCATCGTGGTCAGCCATGACCGCCACTTCCTGAATACCATCTGCACCCACATTGTGGACATTGACTACAACAAAATCAAAATGTATGTGGGCAACTATGACTTCTGGTATGAGTCCTCTCAGCTGGTGCAGAACCTCATCAAGAACCAGAACAAGCGCAACGAGGAGAAGATCAAGGAGCTGCAATCCTTCATTGCCCGCTTCTCCGCCAACAAGTCTAAGAGCAAACAGGCCACGGCCCGCCGCAAGCTGCTGGACAAGCTGACCGTGGAGGAGATGCCCGCCTCCTCCCGCCGCTACCCCTGGGTGGGCTTCAAGCCCGACCGTGAGGTGGGCAAGGATATTCTGTTCGTCTCCGATGTCAGCAAGACCATCGACGGCGTGAAGGTGCTTGACCATGTCTCCTTCTCCGTGGAGCACGATGACAAGATCGCTCTGGTAGGCGACAACGAGCTGGCCCAGACCACCCTGTTCAAGATCCTGATGGGTGAGATGGAGCCCGACGAGGGCACCGTCAAGTGGGGCGTCACCGCCAGCCAGTCCTACTTCCCCAAGGACAACTCCGCTTATTTCAACGGCATCGACCTCAATCTGGTGGACTGGCTGCGCCAGTACTCCGAGAACAAGGACGAGACCTATCTGCGCGGCTTCCTGGGACGGATGCTGTTCTCCGGCGAGGATGTCTACAAGCCGGTCAAGGTGCTCTCCGGCGGCGAGAAGGTGCGCTGCATGCTCTCCCGCATGATGCTGTCCGGCGCCAATGTGCTGCTGCTGGATCAGCCCACCAACCATCTGGATCTGGAGTCCATCGCTGCGCTGAACAATGGCCTGATGGACGTGAAGTGCAACATTCTGCTGGCCAGCCATGACCATCAGATGATCTCCTCCGTCTGCAACCGGGTGTTTGATTTTACCGGCGACGGCAAGCTCATTGACCGCAAGACCAGCTACGACGATTATCTGACCTATATTACCGAAAACAAGGAGTGATACGCCGTGCGCTGTCTGATCGGCATTGATCTGGGCGGCACAAATATCGCCGCCGGAGTAGTCACGCAGGACGGCCGTCTGCTGAGTAAATGCAGTCTGCCCACCGGGGCGGACCGCCCGGCGGAGGAGATTGTCCGGGATATGGCCCGCGCAGCCCTGCTCAGCCTGGAACAGGCCGGGCTGGAGCGGGACGCCGCCTGCGCCCTCGGCGTGGGGGTTCCCGGCGCGGTGGACGCTCGGCGCGGTATGGTGCTGCGCACCACCAATCTGGACTGGCGCTCCCTGCCGCTGGGGGAGCAGCTGAAAAAGCTGACCGGATTGCCGGTCTATCTGGGCAACGACGCGGACTGCGCCGCGCTGGGCGAGGTGCATGCCGGGGCGGCCCGGGACTATGACAGCGCGGTCATGATCACGCTGGGCACCGGTGTGGGCGGCGGCATTGTGGCCCATGACCGGGTGTTTGACGGCTGGAATGGCGGCGGCACCGAGGCCGGGCACATTCCGCTCATTCTGGGCGGAGAGCCTTGCGGCTGCGGAAGGCGGGGCTGCTTCGAGGCCTATGCCTCCGCTACCGCCCTGATCCGCCAGACCCGGCGGGCGATGGAGGCACACCCGGAGTCTGCGCTGTGGCAGGTCTGCCCGGACGCGGCGCAGGTGAACGCCAAGACCCCCTTCGACGCGGCATTGCTGGGGGATCAGACCGCCCGGACAGTGCTGGACACCTATGAAGAATATCTGGCCGCCGGCATCGGCGGCATCGTCAATCTGCTTCGCCCTCAGGCAGTGATCCTGGGCGGCGGAGTCAGCAATCAGGGGGAGACACTGCTTGCCCCCGTGCGAGAAAAACTCAGAAAATACTGCTACGCTTCGGAGTTTATTGCCCCGCCTGTGCTGGTGCGCGCTGCACTGGGCAACGACGCGGGCATCATCGGCGCCGCCCTGCTGGGACTGGGCGGCGCGTAAGTGTGCTTGAGAGGATCCTGAGAAAGATATGAATATTATCATTGTCGGTTGCGGCAAGGTGGGCTTCACCCTGGCCGAGACCCTCAGCTCTGAGGGGCATGATATTTCCGTAGTGGACAACAAGGAGGACGCCCTGAGCCGGCTCTCCGCGCTGGATGTTATCACGATTAAGGGCAATGGCAGCAGTTACCGGGTGCTGCTGGATGCGGGGGTGAAGGACTGCGACATCCTGATCGCCGTTACCAACCGGGATGAGATCAACCTACTGTGCTGCCTGATCGCCAAGAAGGCGGGCAACTGCCGCACCATCGCCCGGGTGCGCAACCCGGAGTATTACGGTGAGATCGACTTCATCAAGGATGAGCTGGGGCTTTCGCTGGCCATCAACCCGGAGCTGGCGGCGGCCAGCGCGATCTATCACCTGATCCGCTGCCCGTCGGCCATCGACCTGAACTCCTTCGCCAAGGGGCGGGTGCAGATGCTGTCGCTGGTGCTGCCGGAACACTCTCCGTGGGACGGACGCAGCCTGATCGATATTTCCGCCGAGCGCTCCACTCCACTGCTGATCCCCATTGTGGAGTCCCACCAGAAGGCGGTCATCCCCGATGGCCGCACGGTGCTCCACGCCGGAGACCGGGTGTCCATCATCGTGCCTAACGAGCTGCTGGGGGACACCTTCCAGCGGGTGGGCATCTGCTCCAAGCCAATCAAGGACGTGATGATCATGGGCGGCGGCACCGTGGCCTACTATCTGGCCCGGCGGCTCATCCAGTCCCATATCCATGTGACCATCATCGAGCTGGACAAGCAGCGCTGCGAGGAACTGAGCGACCTGCTGCCCCGGGCCAACGTGATCTACGGCAATGCCTCCAATGAGCAGCTGCTGCTGGAGGAGGGACTGGAGCGCACGGATGCCTTTGTCTCCCTGACGAATTTCGACGAGGAGAACATCATGCTGGCGCTCTACGCCAACAAGATGAGCCATGCAAAACTCATTACCAAGATCAACAAGACCAACTTCAACTGCGTCATTGACGAGATCCCGGTGGGCAGCGTCGTCTCCCCCAAGCATCTGACGGCGGAGACCATTCTGCACTACGCCCGGGCGCTGCGTCCCTCTCCTGACAGCGACATGGAGGCCGTGCATATGCTGGCGGACAATCAGGTGGAAGCGCTGGCTTTCCGCATCAAGGATCAGAGCAGCGTCACCAATCAGACCCTGAACGATATGCATATCAAGAAAGGCGTGCTGGTGGGTGCGATCATCCGGGAGGGGAAGGTCATCGTCCCCTCCGGCCAGGACTGCATTCTGCCCGGCGATTTCGTCATCATTGTCACCACATTGAAGCGGATCAACAGTATCCGGGACATTCTGGAGTAAGCGGCCATGAATTATAAACGCATTCTCTATGTGCTGGGTACGGTTTTGGCGTTGACGGGTATTTTCATGCTGCTGCCGCTGGTGGTGGGGCTCATCTATCACGAGTACTACCCCACCCTGATGCTGGCGCTCAGCGCCTTTATCTGCATCGCAGTGGGTTTGCCCCTGACCCGGCTGAAGGCCCGTTCCAGTATGTTCACCATCAAGGACGGCTATGTGACCGTGGCGCTGTGCTGGATCGTCATGTCCGCTGCCGGAGCGCTGCCCTTTGTGTTCAGCGGCGAGATCCCGAACTATCTGGATGCGCTCTTTGAGATCGTCTCCGGCTTTACCACCACCGGTGCATCTATTTTGACCGATGTGGAGGTCATGAGCCACTGTCTGCTGTTCTGGCGCTCCTTCAGCCACTGGATCGGCGGCATGGGTGTGCTGGTGTTTATCCTGACACTGCTGCCCATGGCGGACAACGGCTCCAGCTTTTCCCTCATGCCGGCGGAGAG
>USIZ01000077.1 GCA_900554855.1 uncultured Eubacteriales bacterium
GCTCTTCCGATCTTGTCCACCACCGTAATGGAGGACTGGAGCTTCTGGCCGGACTGAGAGGTCGCTCCGCCCAGCGCGTCCGGATCGCTGTAGACCTCATCCACCTTGGCCTGCGCATCTGCATCAAAGCAGGAATAAATGGACAGGCCACCGCTGAAGATCATATTGTTTGCCGCATCCTTATTGATGCCCAGCTTTTCCATCAGGTCATCGCGCACGCTGTTGATGACGGCATCCACATACCAGGAATCGACCTCTGTGGTCGCAGTGGTATTGTCCTGCTGGCTGCTCAGCGTGAAGCTGATGGTGGCAGAGTCCGCATTGTAAGTGAAATTCTTGTAGCCGTCGTCATCGGTCGTTCCGTCGGGCTGATAGCCCAGCTCGGCCAACGCTGCAAGTTCCTCCTCCTCGCTGATCTTATCCTGCTTATACATCTGGATGACCACGGTGGACGCACGCTTCATGTTGTTGTCCCTGTGGTTGATCGGATCGTAGATAGAGGGGTTGTTGGTGATGCTGATCAGGCTGGCGCATTCGGCCAGATCCAGCTCATTCACTTCCTTGTCGAAGTACTTGTGCGCGGCAGTATAGACGCCGTTGCACTGACGGCCAAGGTAGATATAGTTGAGATACATCTCCAGGATCTCTTCCTTGGAGTGGGTCTTTTCAAACTCCAGCGCAGAGAAGATCTCCAGCACCTTGCGCTTGACGGTGACATCGTCGTTATCCGAGATGTTCTTGATGAGCTGCTGAGTCAGCGTGGAGCCGCCCTGCACATCACGACCGGTAAACATATAGACCACCGCACCTGCGGTGCGCTTCCAGTCCACGCCGTGGTGCTCCCAGAAGCGCTTGTCCTCGATCGCCACCGTGGCGTCGATCAGATACTTCGGGATCTCGTCATAGGTCACCCAGACACGGTTCTCTCGGGCATAGAGCGTTTTGAGTTCCGTTCCATCCCCTGAATAGATCGTGCTGGAAAGGCTCGGATTGTAGGCCTGCGTATTCAGCGTAGCCTGGGCATCCTCCGCCTGGGGGATGATGACATCCTGAATATAGGTGCGCGCATGACCCAGCGCGAACAGGCCGGTCAGCACCGCCCCCAGCAGGATCGTACCCAGCACGATACCGATCCATTTGAAGATTCCGCCCACGACCGAACACGGCCTGCGGCCGGTCTTTTTCGGGGTTGTCTTATTATTTCTTGCCAAATGATCCACCTCCGGTGATTGCGCCGGGCAGGGCGGAAAGCGCCGCTGCCCGCAGTGGTCGATTGTGATATTGACGCTTATTTTATCATTATAGCATACCTGTCAAATAGACAGAAATAAGTGTGCTTAACCGCCGAAAAAATGGGCAGACTGAAGTAAGGCAGGTGAAAAACTATGAAGGATCGAAACAGTCTGCACCCACTGCGCACCGGGCTGCTGACGGCGCTGCTGTGCGCCGCGCTGACGCTCTGGGGCGGCGGCTGGACGCTGAGCCGGACCCGCATTGCCGCGTCCGCAGACCTCCCCATCCAGAACGCAGGCGTGGCCGAACGCGCAGCTGCGCCGGAGGATGCGGAAATGACTCTGCGCGCACATCAGGGGGTGGTATGTGTCTATCAGGGCACGCTGTTACTTTATGAAACGGATATCCCCGTGGATTCTCTTCCCGCGGCAGACAGGAAACTTCTTTCTGACGGCATAAAAGTCAGCAACGAACTGGAATTGCAGCGTTTTCTGGAGGACTTCGGGGCATGAGGCTGGGGACAGTCTGAATTTGCTGCCCACTTCCCTATTGCATTTTTGATTGGAACACGCTACAATAGGGACACAACGAACGGACAGGACTTTGTTCACATTGTCCGGGAAAGGTGGGTCACCGAGATGGACGAAGAGTTTGGCGCGGATTTCATTACCCTGACCGACGAGGAGGGCAATGAATTCGAGCTGGAATATCTGGACACCCTTGAATACAAAAACGAGATGTATATGGCGTTCTTCCCCACGCTGGAGGAAGGTCAGGACGAGGACAGCGAGGACTACGGTCTGATCATCCTGCGCTGTGTGCCCGGCCAGAACGGCGAAGAGGACACCCTTGAATCTGTCGACGACGAGAATATTCTGAATGCGGTTTATGACCAGTTTATGGAGACGCTGTTCGACGATGAGGAGGACGAGGACGAATAACCACAGTCATCCCTGACTACATGAAAAAGACGCCCTGCCGGGTGCGTGATGGCCTCCTTTATGGCCTACAATTCTTATATGGGCTGCCAGAAGACTCGTTTGGCGGAGCGCAGGCCTCCCGGCCCTCGGGTTGGAAGTTGGAAGCACAGAAACCGAACGGAGGCGGCCCACCTGCACTTATGCAGGCACATTATGGGTCACACGGCCACGGCGGGGTTTGTCTTTTGTTCCCGAAGAAGTTTCTTTCTTCGGGATTTTTTCTTTTTTCGGCTATTTCACCAAGAACAAGCGCAAAAACAGCCGTAAGCCCTTGCAAGATTTTGACACTTGGGGTATAATGGCCGATAGCGACTGCGGTCACGCATCACTTACTGGATGCTCCGGTCGCTTTTCACAATGAAGGTCCGGTTTCTCTGAAAACCCGGAACGAGAGGAATGATTCAAAAACATGAGCGCATCCAGAACCAAAAAAGAGCGCCAGAACGATTTCGGCGCAGGTCTGTCTCAGAAGCAGAAGCGGGAGCAGGCCGAGGCCAGGAAGTCCCGGCGCAACACCATTGTCTATACCATTATCGGCATCATCGCCGCCATTCTGGTGGCCGCCCTGCTGGTGTGGGACAGCGGTGTGATCCAGAAGAGCATGACCGCCGTTACCATTGGCGACAGGAAATACACTGCCGTCGATGTGGATTACTACTATTATTCCAGCTACTCCACCTATGCCAACTACGCCTCCACCTACGGTCTCGACACCAGCAAGCCGCTGGACGAGCAGGAGGTCTATGACGGCTACACCTGGGATCAGATGCTGAAGGATTCCGCCCTGAAGATGCTGGCCAATGTCAGCGTGCTCTATCAGGAGGCTCAGGCCAACGGCTACGAGCTGAGTCAGGACGGTCAGGATCAGGTGGAGATCGCCGTAAACAATGTCGCGTCCTATGCCTCCGTTTACAACATTGACGAGGACTACTATCTTCAGCGCGCCTACGGCAAGTACATGAACGCGAAGGAGTACGAGCGCATCTACACCGAGTATCAGACCGCTCAGGAATATGCTCAGTACAAGGGCACATCCTTTGATGTCAACGAGGATGAGATCCAGTCCTATTATAATGAGCACAGCAATGCGCTGGACACCATCGACTACAACTGCTATCTGGTCAGCTTTGACCGCACCACTACTGACAGCGAGGGCAACAAGGTGGATCTGGACGACGCCACGATCGAGGCCAACCGGACCGAGGCCGAGGCTCATGCACAGGAGATTCTGGACGCACTGGTCGCCGGTGACAAGGACAAGGCCGCTGAACTGGCCGAGACCTACGGCGCTACTGACGACTCCAACCTGGCCGGTATTGAAAACAGCGGCTATGCCGACTGGATGAGCGATGTCTCCCATCAGGCCGGCTCCTATGGTCTGGATGAGAACATCAGCGCTTCTGACAACGAGACTCTGCTGGGCTATTTCGCCATCTATGTCAACGACCGCTATCTGGACGATTACAACGGCGTGAATGTCCGCGTGATCCGCGATGCCGGTACGGCGGGCGATGACGGCACCTATGATATGAGCAATCCTCTCTCTGACCAGGAGGCCATTCTCCAGAAGTATGAGGCCGGCGATAAGACTGCCGAAGCCTTCGGTGCGCTGGCCGATGAGTACTCTCAGGACTCCTCCACTTATGAGGGCGGCCTGCGGGAGAACGTCTCCAAAAAGGCCTACAACGCCGAGATCACCGCATGGCTGTTTGATGACGCCCGCGTCGAAGGCGACGCGAAGGGCTTTACCGATGAGGATACCCATAACTGCTACACCTTCTACTATGTCGGCCGCAGCGACACCCCCTACTGGAAGACAGTCTGCATCTCCAACGTCCAGAATGACAAGTATGGCGACTGGCTGGATGAAGTGACCGCCAACTATCCCACCGAAAACGGCACCGCAATGCGGTTCGTCGGCTGATCTTCAAAAAAAGCAATTGGTTCTCCCTGGCATAAGTAAATGCCGGGGAGAACTTTTTTCGTGCTGTTTCCCCTTGCCAACAGCGTAAAACAGTGCTATAATATACTAGCTTTGCAGGCATAGTTCATCGGTAGAATGAAAGCTTCCCAAGCTTTAGAGGTGGGTTCGATTCCCATTGCCTGCTCCACACCCCGGACATTCATATGTCCGGGGTTCGTTTTATTCAACACGCTCAAACTCGATCATCAGCTATCTCCTCTCCGGAAATGCAGAAAACGGCTATACACTGAACGCCTTCTAAAAACGACACAGCCCCGGAAACTTCAGTTTCCGGGGCTGTGCCGTTATGGAATCAATGGTTTGTCTTTTCCAACAGATTGGTCATACTGTGCAGGCTGATGCCCAGCGTAGACGCATTGTGGAGCAGTGCGGATGTCGCCGGGGGCAGGATGCCGAAGGCGCCCAAGCCGATCAGTGTGCCGTTGAAGCCCAGCACAAAGCGATAGTTCGCATGAATGCGCTTCATCAGTTCACAGGACAGTCGGCGCAGACGGACCAGCTCCCGCAGATCCTCAGAGGACACCGTAATGTCCGCGATCTCCCGGGCGATGGCGGCGCCGTCGCTGACGGCAATCCCCACATCGGCGGCAGAAAGCGCCGGAGAATCGTTGATGCCGTCGCCCAGCATGACGACGGTGCGGCCCTTGGCGCGCTCTTCCTCCACGAAGTTTGCCTTATCCTCAGGCAAAACCTCGGAGCGGTACTCGTCCACGCCAACCTGCGCCGCAATGGCGGCGGCAGTGCGCTCGCTGTCGCCGGTCAGCATGACCAGCTTGCTCACACCCAGTTCCCGCAGCGCCCGGACGACCTCGACCGCCTCACTGCGCAGAGGATCGGCAATACAGATGACTGCGGCCAGCTCTCCGCCAATGGCCAGATAGAGGTGACTGAACTGTGGCGGAAGCGCGTCGAACACAGCCTGCTCCCCTTCGGGGACGGCGACGTGCTCATCCTCAAAGACAAAGTGGGCACTTCCGATAATGACCCGCTGGCCCTCCACAGCACTGGCAATGCCGTGCGCCACCAGATACTCCACCTGAGAGTGCATCTCCTCGTGGTTCAGTCCCCGATCCCGTGCCGCCTGCACCACGGCGTTGGCCATGGAGTGGGGGAAGTGCTCCTCCAGGCAGGCAGCAAGGCGCAGCATCTCCGTCGCACTGCGGTCGCCAAAGGGAACCACCCGATTCACCACCGGAGAGGCATGGGTCAGGGTGCCGGTCTTATCGAACACGATGGTATCCGCCTTTGCCACCCGCTCAAGGAACTTGCCGCCCTTGACGGTCATATGATAGTGGCTCGCCTCCCGCATGGCAGACAAAACCGCCAGCGGCATGGACAGCTTCAGAGCGCAGGAGAAGTCCACCATCAGCACGGACAGCGCCCGGGTAGTGTTGCGGGTCAGCAGCCACACAAGGCCGCTGGTCAGCAGCGTATAGGGCACCAGACGGTCGGCCAGATTGGAGGCCTTGCTCTCCGCTGAGGACTTGAGCCGCTCGGACTGCTCGATCATGCTGACGATCTTGTCATAGCGGCTGCCGCCATTCTGCGCCTTGACGCAGAATACGCATTCGCCCTCCTCGACGACCGTGCCCGCATAGACCGTGGAGCCGGGCCGCTTAGCCACAGGGATGGACTCGCCGGTCAGCGAGGCCTGATTGACCATAGCTTCGCCTTCGGTAACCTCGCCATCCAGCGGGATCATGCCGCCCACACGGACGCAGACCAGGTCTCCGGTGCGCACCTGATTCAGCGGAACCAGCTCTTCCCCGCTCTCCGTCTTCTTCCAGACGCGGTCAATGTTCAGCGACATACTGCGGGCCAGATCGCCCATGGACTTTTTGTGCGTCCACTCCTCCAGCAGCTCACCCAGCTTCAGAAGGAACATGACGGAACCGGCCGTATCAAAGTCGCCCCGGAACACGGAGATACCGATGGACACGCCGTCCAGCAGTTCCACCGCCATCTTACGATGCCAGATACAGCGCAGAGCCCTGCCAATATAGGGCAAACTGCGCCACGCGGTATAGACTGCCCGCAGCGGGGCCGGCAGGAAGAGCTTGCGCAGCACGCGCCAGCAGGTCATGCTGACCAGTTTTTCCTGATACTCCCGATTCAGCGCACGGTTGGAGTGAACGGTTTCCAGCGCCGTGACCTCCGCAGACTGGAACGAAAACCCGCTGATCTGGCGGATCAGCTCCTGTCGTTCTCCCTGGTACCGGATGATCGCGCAGCAGGTGTTGTCATGGACGGTGACAGCGGTGACATTCTCCTGCCGCTCCAGCCACGCCTCCATCTTATCTGCCTGCTCCATCGTCATACGCTGAACTGCCAGACGAATGCGCATCCGTCCGGCGTTTTCATGTACAATACTGAATTTCATGCGATAATCTTCCTTTGAAAAGCATAGGGGCTGCATAAGCGGCCCCT
>USIZ01000078.1 GCA_900554855.1 uncultured Eubacteriales bacterium
CGCCCGGTCATAGCCCAACAGGGCGTTCAGCAGGCTGGACTTCCCGCTGTTTGGCCGCCCAACGATGGCGCAGGGCACGCCGTCATAGAGCCGCCGCCCCCGGCGGTAGGTAGCGGCCAGCCGGCGCAGCTCTTCCGCCGCACGGCCCACCTGCGCGGTGATCTCCGCCTCGTCAAAGGGCTCCAGATCCTCGTCGGAGTAGTCCAGCACCACGTCGAAGTGCGCCATCAATGTGACCAATTCGTCATAGATCGCGCCGATTTTCCGGCTCATGGCGCCGCCCAGCTGGCTAGCAGCGCATCGGGCGGCGGCAGGGGTCTCTGCGTCAATGAGGTCGATGACCGCCTCCGCCTGAGTCAGATCCATCCGCCCGTTCAGGAATGCACGGCGGGTAAATTCGCCCGCCTTCGCCTGCCGCACACCCAGCGCGAACAGTGCCTCCAGCGCCGCGGTCAGCACCGCGGGGGAGCCATGGCATTGAAGCTCCGCCGTGTCCTCGCCGGTATAGCTCCGGGGGGCTTTGGAGTAGGTGGCAAGGCATTTATCCAGCACCCGCCCCTGCTCGTCCCGAAGCGTACCGTAGACCAATGCCCCCGCCGGATGGGCGCTCAGCGCCCCGCCCCCCGCAGGCGAAAAGAGCCGTTCCACAGCATTTAAGCTCTCCGACCCGGAGAGGCGGACGATGCCGATGGCGCTCCGGGCAGATCCGGTGGCGATGGCCGCGATCGTATTTCCCATCACGCTCAGCCCCTCATGATGCGGATGGCCTGATGGTTATTCACAATGTGCGCCTTGTCCACATCGCCACCGTACTCGCCGTCCAGCGTCCACGCCACCGCTTCCTCACACTCAAAGGTGATATCACCGGACTGGAAGCCGATCACATTGCCGTCGGGCTGTTTGGTGATCAGCGCAGTCAGGATGGTGTTCAGTTCCTCAATCGTCTGTGGATTCCTGACCAGCATCACCTCAAACAGGCCGTCATCCAGCTCGACGTGGGACTTTTTGATCCCCTGGAATCCGCCCACGGAGATGGAATCGGAGACCATGCCATAGATAAAATCGCCCTCAATGGTCTCCCCGTCATGGGTGACCTTCATATGATACGGCCGCAGCTGGGTCAGGCTCTTGATGCCGCCCAGCACATAGGCCAGATGACCCAGCGCATTCTTGGACGCCTGGGGCGTGGCATAGCTCACCTCCGAGAATACGCCGAAGGCCGCCACATAGACAAAGGGTCTGCCGTTGAAGGAGCCCATGTCACACGGGCAGGGGCTGCCCTCCACCGCCAGCTGAGCCGCCTTCATCAGATTGGCCGGCAGTTTGAGGGTCTTGGAGAAATCGTTTGTGGTGCCGGCCGGGATATAGCCCACCGTGTGGATCTTTCCCGGCTTGGAGAGCAGGCCGGTGACCACCTCGTTCAGGGTGCCGTCACCGCCGCAGCAGACAATATGGTCATACTGGTCCCCCAGCTCCGCCGCCGTCCTGGTCGCGTCGCCCCGGAACAGGGTGGGGTGGACAGTCACCTCATAGCCCGCAGTTGCGAAGAGATACACCACATCATGCAGGTGCTGGGCAATTCGCTTTTTCCCCGCATGAGGGTTATAGATAAACAGCAGACGTTTCATGGTAAGCTCCTCCTGTGTACGCTTGGTTTTCTGTATTATCCTATTTTTCGGGGTGAAAAACAACAAACAATTTGCAAACTTTTCCCGAAATCCTGTCCGCTGAGGGGTTGCAGTTGCAAAAATGAGTGCTATAATTACATTACTTCAATCATTTAAACCAAACAAATCTTTTACTGGGAGGCATCCTTTATGCTCGACATCAAAATTGAACGTACAAAAGCCCCGAAGGCCAAGCCGGTTGACGAAACCAAGCTGGGCTTCGGCAAGATCTTCACCGATCATATGTTCCTGATGGACTACACCGCCGGCGAGGGCTGGCACGATCCCCGCATCGTCCCTTACGCCCCGTTCCAGATGGATCCCGCCTGCGTGGTGTTCCACTATGCGCAGGAGCTGTTTGAGGGTCTGAAGGCCTACCGCACCGCCGCCGGCGACATCCAGCTGTTCCGCCCTGACTGCAATGCTCAGCGCTGCCAGGACTCCAGCGACCGTATGTGCGTGCCCAAGATCCCCGTGGAGGACTTTGTGCAGGCCGTTGAGGCGCTGGTGAATGTGGACCGCGACTGGGTGCCCCACACCGACGGTGCCTCCCTCTACATCCGTCCCTTTGTCATTGCCACCGACGTGGGTCTGGGCGTACACGCCTCCAAGCACTACACCTTCTGCATCATCTGCTCTCCCTCCGGCGCTTACTATGCCGAGGGTCTGGCTCCCGTGCGCATCTACGTTGAAGATCAGTACATCCGCGCCGCGCCCGGCCTGACTGGCTTTACCAAGTGCGGCGGCAACTACGCCGCCTCCATCAAAGCCGGCGAGATGGCCGAGGAGCAGGGCTATGCCCAGGTGCTGTGGCTGGACGGCGTGGAGAAGAAGTACGTCGAGGAAGTCGGCGCCATGAACATCTTCTTCAAGATCGACGGCAAGCTCTACACCGCCGCCTGTGTGGGCACCGTTCTGCCCGGCGTGACCCGCCGCAGCGTCATCGAGCTGTGCAAGGACTGGGGCTATGACGTGATCGAGGGCAAGCTGGCCATTGCTGACATCATGGCCGCCGCCAAGGAGGGCAAGCTGGAGGAGGTCTTTGGCACCGGTACCGCCGCTGTCATCTCCCCCGTCAAGGAGCTGAAGTGGAAGGACGACGTCGCCCACATCTCCGGCGGCAAGATCGGCCCGCTGACCCAGAAGCTCTACGACACCCTGACCGGTATCCAGTGGGGCAAGCTCCCCGACACCAAGGGCTGGACCGTCAAGGTGAAGAAGTAAATTTCAAACTGCTGCTTTTTACGCGGCTGGACAAATGTCCAGCCGCGTTTCCCGTATTTTACAAAAAGCACTTCCATACTCTGGTATAATCTGACTCAGGACGGGCCACAATTGGGCTGGAGGTGTTTTTGGAATGAACGAAAAACACGGATTCTTTCAGAAGCTCGGCAAGGCGCTGAACGGCAAGGGGTTCTACATGGTACTGCTCCTCTGCCTGATGCTGCTGGGCGCGTCCGGCTTCTACCTTTACCGCACCGTCACCGCCCCCTCCGCTCCGGAGCAGAGTGCGTCCGGACAGGCAGAGGTGGTCGTGACCTCGCCTCTGCCCGAGGAGAGCACCACCACTGCGCAGAATTCCAGCGAGGTGCAGGTCACTTCCGAGCCCGCCCCGGAGGTGCAGACCGCCGCCCCGGCGGAAGATCCCGCTCCATCGGAGGATATTTCCACAGCTGAGGGCACAGATGAGGCGGCCGCCGCACCGATGGGCGAGGAAGCCGAACCGGCCTCCGCACCGGTGCTCTACTGGCCTGCCGGGGGCGAAGTGGTGAGCGCCTTCTCCTCCAGTGAGCTGACCTACAACGCGGCCATGGGAGACTGGCGCACCCACAACGGCATCGACATCGCCGCCGGGCTGGGCACCGATGTGTGCGCCGCCGCCGACGGCGTGGTGGAGCGCATTGCCACCGATCCAGTCACCGGCACCACGGTGACGCTGGCTCATGCCGACGGACTGCGCACCATCTACGGCGATCTGGACGCGGACACGGTGGCTGTCTCCGAGGGAGACAGCGTCTCCTGCGGCGACGTGCTGGCCTGTGTGGGTTCCTCCGCCGGAGAGGAGGGCGAGACCGCCTTCCTGCACTTTGCGGTCACGGCAGATGGACAGGCCGTCGATCCGATGGACTATTTAAGCGGAAGCTGATCCTCAGCCAAAAAATAACTCCGTCCGCAGGAAGCGGGCGGAGTTATTTTCTATACTCAGTTGCAGAACAGAGCTTTGCGTTTTTTGAAATAAGTACGGTTCAACAGGATCATAAGGATGCTCCATGCGATGCCTAACCCAGCGGAAAATACCAGTGCCGTCATATCTCCCCCGATGATCACACCAGCCGCCAACAGATAAATCAGTGCGACAGTCAGGTTTGCACCATACAACACCAGCAAAGCCGTCGGCCCCTTCGTGCGATAATGTGCCAGCATCTGACGGACCATAACGGCACCCACAGCCTGCGCCACAGATAGGACTGCCATAGGCCCGCGCAGAGCCAGATAAAGCGCATAGACCAAATCTAGATAAAACCACTGCTTTCTATGCAGAAAGCAGTGGTTTTGTCCGTTCTATCGGACATTGCATTTGCTATACTGACCTCACTCAAGAAAAGGAGGTCATCCAAAATGGAAATTCGTTATGTCTATGGTCATGTTGAGGTCTACACCCGGGAGGGCGAGTTTCTGTTCTCCGCCGACACCGAGCGCGAAGCCCGGGAGGAACTGGAGGAGATGACCGCCGCGTGATTTACTTTCCCACAGAAACTGTACGCTCCTGCGCCGGTCACAGATAGGAGCGATCCATATGGATCACACACCGGCACTCCGGCCACTTGTCCTGCACCCGCGCCTCGATGTCCCGGTGCAGCTCGTCGGCAGAACGGTCAAACTCCGGCGGCACTACCGCATCGAAGATCAGATTGGTGTGGGTGTCGCCGGGCACCATGCGGAAATCGTGAATGGTCACATCGGGGGCAATCTCCCGGATCAAGTCCTCCAGCTGTCGGCGCTTTTCGTTGACCGCATCATCGTTGGTATCAATGGGGTCCATATGGATCACCGCCTCACAGCCCAGCTTGTCTGCCAGCTCCAGCTCCGCCCGGTCAATAGCGTCGTGAAGGGTGAGCACATTCTCGTCGGCGGGCACCTCGGCGTGGAGAGAGACCAGCAGCCGTCCCAGCCCATAGTCATGCACCACCAGATCGTGAATGCCGTGAATCTCGCCATAGGAGAGCACAATGTCCTCGATCTGCTTCACCAGCGCCGGGTCGGGCGGCCCGCCCAGCAGAGTGGAAATGGTGTCCTTCGCCGCGCCGCAGCCCGCCCAGAACACCGCTGCTGCCACCAGAACGCCGCACCAGCCGTCGATATTCCAGCCGGTCAGCCGACTCACCAATACAGACGCCAGAACTGCCGAAGTGCTGGCCACATCGCTCAGGCTGTCCGTGGCGGTGACCCGCATGGCGGCGGAGTCCATCTTCTTTCCATAACTGCGGTTGTAGGCGAACATATAGAGCTTGACCAAAATGGACGCCAGCAGAATGCCGACGACCACCGGGCCGGACTGAACCGTATCCGGGTGCAGGATCTTTTCCACCGAGCTCTTTCCCAGTTCCAAACCCATCAGAACGACCAGCAGCGCCACCACGAATCCGGCTATGGTCTCCATGCGGCCATAGCCAAAGGGGTGCTCCCGGTCAGGCTTCCGCCCCGCAAGGCGGCACCCGAAAAACGTGATGAGCGACGAGCCCGCGTCGGACAGGTTGTTGAATGCGTCCGCGGTGATGGCGATCGAGCCGCTGAGCAGCCCCGCCAGGAACTTTCCGGCACACAGCAGCAGGTTCAACGCAATACCCACCAGTCCGCTGAGCATTCCGCATCTGCGGCGCACCTCCGGATCATGGCAGTCTGCGCTGTTTGGGATCAGCCGCCGAACAAGCAGCGAAAACATGGCCTTTCCTCCTCATACACAAACTCTGCCGCCTGGTTTTACCGGCGGCACAGAGACAGTCTATTTTATAAATTATCTCATTATATCATGCATAACCGGGTTAGGAACCGCTATTTTTAGTTTGTTCCGGCTACTTTTGTGCAAATAAAAAGGCCGCCCAAATGAGCGGCCTTTTTTCACGCGTAAACGCAAATGATCAGAATTACTTGCCCTGGATGAGCACCAGCACCAGCGTGATGATCATAAAGGCGATGGCGACCCACTTGGTCCAGCGGGCCAGCTTGGCGTCCCAGCTCTTGGCCTTGTTCTTGGACAGGAAGGTATCCATGCCGCCGCCGATGGCGCCGGCGATGCCCGCGCTCTTGCCGGACTGGAGCAGCACCACGAGGATCAGGAACAGGGAGGCGACGACCTCAGCGATCGTCAAAATTGTTCTAACAACTGCCATTTCAGTAAGTCTCCTTTTTCCACCGCCCCAAATCAGGCGGGCTAACTTTTATAGATTCGGCATTATCATAGCATAGATCACCGAAAAAGGCAAGATTTTTTTCAAATATCCCATCGTACCATCCCTGCTTCTGCGGAAAATTGAATTTTGCTTTTTCTCTCCATCCTATTCTTTTTCAACTTTTTTGCATCAAATATTTCGCATCGCGTTCGATATACGAATAATTTGTGCTATTTTGAAATTGTTTGTGAACAAGCTGTGAATTTGCGTCCAAAACGGTTGACTTTGCCTGAGCAGAACAATATGCTATGTGTAAATATTCGCCATTCAAAATCGTTCGTATTCCGATGATACGTTTTTTCAGAAGGAGCATCCCCGATCATGAGTACATCCAACGATATTTTACATGAATATCTACAAGTCAGCAGACACATC